>WJJU01000006.1 GCA_014729595.1 Chitinivibrionales bacterium | reverse complement strand
GTCATGGTCGGGAGCGTGGGGGGAAGCGTAGGTGAGGGGGAGCGATGACGTTAGTGTTATCTGGACGTGAACGGACGCTTTTGCGCAAATATGGGGGGTGCGGTATTTGTCCGACTTTAGAACGCGAGCTTGCGGAGACCAAGGGACTTCGTGGGGACTACGAGATCACGGCTTCGGCGGGCGAGTGGGAGCAGGCGGTGGGTGAGATGTCGTATTATGTGAACCATCGGTTGCGCAGCATGCGGACTATGGAAGAGGTTGATGGGTTGTGTGAGTATATTGAGTCTCGGCTACGAAGGGGATAATGGCATGGATGGCGGTGCTATTGAGCTTGAGGTATTGTGCGGAACGCGGCCTGATATGGTAGCCGCCGAGGGATCTTGTTTTCTTTTTGGTAAGAATCCGGCATGGGCAGGTATGAGTGTGGTTATCGCTATTTGATTGAGGTTTGAGAGAGGAGAACTGACGGTGTTTTATCATTTGCAAAAAGGCGTGGGAACGAAATCATCTTCCCGCTTTGATGTTCGGTTTATTGCAATGGTGCTTGTATCGTTTATGGCTATTGGCTGCGGCCCTTCACTCAAGCGTATGGATTACCTTGAAGATCAGCACGTGCCGCGGGCGGGGGAGTGCAAGGTTGTTTTTAAGCGCGATGTCGAGATACGTTCCGAAAAAGGAAAAATCATTGGAACTCTGAAGGTCGGCGATACGGGTTTTAGTTCGCGCTGCCATGAGGATGATATATTAGAGATTCTTCGCAAAGAAGCATGCGACATAGGCGCCGATGTCGTGGTGCTGCGCAAGATTCGCCAGCCTGATTTTTTGAGTTCCTGCTACCGTGTTACGGCGGATTTTGTTCGCTTGAGCGATTCGACGTATGTTGAGCGCATTGAGAGCGATGAAGCCTATGATTCTACCGCGGTCAAAAGACGAGTTCGTGACCGCAAAGCGATGCAAGTTGCTTTTGCGGTTGTTGGCGGCGTTATCGGTTTAACGCTGAGCTTTGTATTGGCCAGTATGAAGTATTAATATTAGCGGTGCGGGGGTGAACAGATGGGGCGGATTGCAAAAATTACCGGGGCGGTTATGTTGTGGAGTACATTTTTCTTTATGCCCTGCATAGCACAGACGGCCGAAGGCGAACACGAGCCCACCGCGTCGGACAGCAGTACCGCCAGTGTTGACGAAGAGCTATTTGTGCGAAAGGTGACGAGGAAATCGGGTGACCGTGAATATGCGCATTTAGATTCGGCAGGGCAAGCCTTTGGGCGCGGCTCGGTTGTTATGAGCGTGGGCTTTATGTATGCGAATAGTCTTGTTGGGGCGGACTTTGAGTTTGGTCTGGGTGAACGGACGGGTCTTCATGTGGGGCTTGGCTTTATTGGCGCGACGGCGGGGTTTAATGTTCACATGCTCACAAGGCCTATTGTTGATATGTATCTTGATTTTTCCGGCGAATACATGCCGGGGCTGCAGACGGTGTTACCGGCAATGACGTTGAACACGCGCCTATTTTTTGGCTCCCGCAGGCGTGCGGGTTTGTGTGCCAAATTTGGTCTTGCAATAGTAACCATGGATAAAACGCTTGAGGCAAACGGCATGAGTTATGATTACGAACCCGGCATGCCGATAATAGCCTTTGGGCTTGGGATACCGGTGCGAATTAGCAATTAAATGTATTTCGAATGATCCTGAAGCACAGCGGGTTTTGAAAATCGCTCAGGATGCGGTACGCAAAGGTAGCCAGCATAAGGCATTGGGGAACACGGCCTGATGAGGTGTTGCCGTCCAAATTGTCCTCGCATTCTCTGCCGAATTGATATCGTAACGTCGTTCTCTCCAAGGCACCGCATTTCCACGTAGTCATCGTAGTTATTTCTGATTTTCGGCCATGTCCATCGGACGATCGACGTTTGTTCGACGGTTGCGGGGTGGTGTGCGTCGTGGAGGCGTGCAGTGGGGGGATGTCGACAATGGGGGTGCTCACGTGGCAGGAGTCATGCGATGGTCGGTGGTAGGTGGTAGGTGCGATCCTTGGTGGTGGTGGGCAAGTGGTTGTGGCTTGGCCGCGATGTCGCCGGTTGATTCTTCTTGGATACCCCCGGCGGAAGCCATGTTGGGACATGCACTGATGTGGTTTGTGCCTTTGACGGCGGCGGTCCGGGTCGTGCTCATGGAGGATGCGGAGTTTTGCGAGCAGTCTCGCAAGTTTGGTTTCGACAGAGTGGTGGGCTTTGAGCAGGGAGTCGGCCAGCTCGAGGATCTCCTGCTCGATCCGCGGGGGGCGGGTGTTTGTTTTTCTTGTCATGATAGTTGCTCCGGTTGCGGGTTTGGTGTTGCTCTCTCTCTGAAGAGATGGAAGTATCTGTCCCACAGAATGGTGTTGAGCTCTTCGGTGAGTTCACAGAGACTCTTTGCGATACGGACCTCCTGTTCGAGTGCCCGGGGCGGCGGGAGGGGGTTGAGGCGCGCGCGGCGCCGGGCGGCTTCTTCACGATTGTAGATCATAGTCGTTTCTCCAGTGTGGTTGGATGAGCACGGCGTTGACGGTGTCGAGATCGACGGTGCGCTTTCTGTCCCTAACGGCTTCGAGCAGACAGGAGATACAGAGGTTGCGGGTGCGCCTGATGATACCGTCGGCGGTTCTCACGATCAGGGCGGCGGCTTCTTGTGAGAAGGTGTTGTGGCCCAAGCCGACGGCATCGAGCTGAGCGAGCATGAAGTCGAGCATGTCGTCGGGGTTGAGCTTTTTGAGGGCGACCGAGTAGGTTATGCGGGAGCGGATATCCTCGTTGGCCTTGAGGCTCATGTTGCCGATGAGCTGGGTTTGGCCGGTGAGGATGAGGTTGTGGTTTTTGGGGAACTCATCGAACATGAGGCGCAGCTTTCGCAGCACGTCGATATCCATGAGGTGTGCCTCATCGATGATGGTGACGAGCATCTTGCCGCTTCGGTTGAGGGCGTGTGCTTCCTCGAGGATGCGTTTTTCGCACGTGACGTGTACGCCTTCGTGATCGATGCCGAAAGCGCCACAGAGGATCTTGAGGGTGTTGGTGTAGGTGTGCATGGTGCGGTTGACCGAGACGACGACCATGCGTTTATCGGCCTTCTGACGGATAGCTTCCTTGATGACCGATTTTCCCGTTCCGGGTACTACACTCTTCGGGTGTGATCTTGCGAGTCTTGCCGCTATCGGATCGGGTCTTGTTCTTCATGCCGGTGATGCCGTCGATCTTGTAGCGATACAGCCAGGTGGAGATGGTTCGCCAGGTGAAAGTGCGTGGCTTGCCGTCCTCATCGGTGAAGGTGAGGTCGGCGACATTCTTGATCCTGTCGCGGATGGTCTTGCCGGGGGCGTGTTGGACCGCTCCCAGCACTCTCATGCGCAGATACGGTGTCGGCCAGCTCATGGAGCCTCCTTTGGTTTTGGTTATATGAAAGGTTTCGGCCGGCTGGGGGGGGGTTCTGTATTGGCGTTGTTTGTGGTTGATGATTTTCGCCGCGGCGCAACGTGGGCGATCTGACGAATGCGTGGCATAGGTGGCCGTGCTGAGGTGCGGCCAAGGGGTGGACAAAGGCGCTTGATGGGCTCAGAGAAAAGCGGTTTGGGCGTGCAGGTGAAAGGCGGCTATGGGATTGGCCGATCCGGGAAAGGCATGCTGAAGATGGGCGATAGTCTGAGCGATGGGGTCGGCGCCCGATAGCGGTGGGGGGAGGCCGAAGTAGTACTGTAGTTGGCCGCGGATATTGGCTTGTTGATTTCTGAAACGTCGAAGTGTCCGGTACTGTGTGCGCACGGAGCATGCTATCCCGGCGTGATCGAAGGATCGCCCAATTGATGAGCCGCGAGCCACACCGCCCAAAATCTTCCACAACGAAGCAGTATCGATACTGAGTCGAGGGAGCGATTCACAGAGCAGTACCGCAAAGGAGCCGCCACAGCCCGGCGATCGTACTCTTCTGCAATTGCAGAGAATCCTATGCCCCTTCTTCCGTCTGGTCGAGCCATTCTGGCAATATCCCCATACCAATCCGTTGAGGATAAGAGCGCTCACCAAGCCACAGCGGGGACAGGGGATGAGTTGGAGTCGCTGGTGGATGAACGCAAAGCTCTCCTCATCCTGATAGAATCGCGGCAGGCCCTCCATAACCACTCCCTTTTGCCGAAATAACCCTGTCCGTAAATGGTAGAATTATGACGCAGAAAAAGGCAAAAAGAGGGAAAGGGAATGATGAGAGAAGGGGAATCTACAACAAGTGGGTCGGGGTAGCTCTTGTGCTCGAATAAAAGATAGAGGTATCCGGGTTTGTCGTTGGTCGATGCCTTGTAGACAATATCCGAAAAGTGGGCCGACATCTCCTTGTCCACAAAGGTGCCGTTTACCCTATCAAGCGTTGCCGGATCGAGCAGCGCATAGACGCGTGCGGGCAAGTATTCCCTTATGAAACCCGCGGCCATGTCGGGGCGGCCAAAGAGTTCCCTGACCACAAGGTCGTGTGGATTGTTTAGCTTGTTGGGTTCCATTGGACCTACGGTATTTTTGCCGGGAAGCCAAGGGGGGAGACGCCTTTCCCGCTATAAATTATATGCCGGTATCAATGAAATAAAAAATCGGACTCGAACATAAGCATTTTTTGGGGTTGCGATGAGATGAATTAGAGCGATGAGATAAATTCATACCGGGTCGGACCAAGTTAAATGCTTATAATTCAAGCACTTAGTCCTACTCGGAGTCTCTTGTGTTTGCTTAGAATGTCATGTTTCGGGGGTTTGGGCGCCACTAAATCCTTGCTTTTAAAGATTCACCCCGGCCCGCTCCCCGAAGGCTTTGTGTGGGGGGGCTATGTTCTCTTTTCCCAAAAACAACTCATCCATGTCTCCTTCTCCGTGGGCGGAGAAGGGGCAAGGGGTTGAGGCGGCGCCATGAAGAGGCGCCTTCTTCCTGAAGCCGAAAAAGCATAATTCCTACCGGCCCGAAGGTTTTTTTTCCCCGTTTTTCCCCTGTCGCGGTATCGGAATCTTTCTACATTCTCATTCGTTGTTCAACGAACCCACAGCAAACGCGAACTCGCACGGTCTTTCGTGACAATCAGGTACGCGCCGCTTCTTAGAGAATTCTTAGGTACTTCAAAAAATCCCGATTTATCCGCAAAGCCTCGTCGGCATGATTGCCCCAAAATGTTAACCAACGAAACTGGTGCATTGCCCCTTCCAACATTAATACGTAGCAGTTTGCCTGCATTAACATAGGATATTTTTTCTTGCTTGTGTCGCATGACGCCCCCCCCCGCGCCGATCGACGTTGATTCGCCACTCCCAAAACCAGTCGGATAGATCGGCTTGTCCGGATCAATAACCGAATCGGGATAGAGCACGATGCAGCTCCGCGGGCTGCTCCAATCGTCTCCGCTTCCCACCCAATGATGCTTGAAAACACCTTGCCTGCATAGTTCGAACTGTACGGGAACAGGCAGTTTTTTCTCGATTATTTCATCCCGGACGAAATCGTGTAAATTCCTGAAGAAATCCATTGTTACAACGATGTCGAGCGAGGTCATGCTTTCGTCGAGTACAATCTCGCTCCGATTGTTTGTGACCGAACCCAGGGGAAGCGTATCTGACTTGGGTAGGAACGATTTGACAACCACCCAGTTGAAAGGGTCTTCCAAGAAATTGTCTCTGGTGGAATCAAGCATTTGTGCGGAGCCCTTGAATACCCCGTATTTGTTTGTCTCATGCCATTGCCAACTGAAGTGTATTGTGTCACCAAGGGCGTATGCCCCGGACATGGGAGAAAAATTGTGGACATAGTCCCGTTCTTTTTCCTCTTCTGTAAGCTTGTCTCCTATTTTGTCCCCCAGCCATGCGGGTTCCTCAAGACCGTCGTGAGCCAGCAAGGCCTTCATGATTTCCACCGCCATTATCTCCTTTGCCACCTTTGTGGGGTGCTGTTTGTCGCAGGCGGTACCATAAGGCCAAACTGCGTGCGTTTCCGTCACTACATCAATCATCCTTATCTTATCGTCACGCTGCGCATTGAATGCGCGGACGACAACGCCCTCGTTTTGGGGAAATTTTCTGTGAGACCATTGGTAGGGGTATGTTGTCAGGAAAATTGCGTCCGCTCGATGCGCTCTCTCTAAAAGTAAATCACAAAAGGCGTTCAGTTCTTCGACCGCCTTATTGATTTGCGCCGTACTATTCGTGTCGGTTACGAAATGGCGGCCGATTCCCACTTGCGCAATAAAGACCAATTGGCAGGTGTCACAGTTCAAGCTCATAATCGTGGCAATCTCATCTTCAATGGTAGCGAGCCATTTATCTTCTTTGGCGGAATAGGTGCCCGTTTCGATGTCGTAATCGGTCTGCAACCATCGAACACCCTGAGTGCTCAGGTCATATATATACTCGTCGCTGTTGCCGAGGGAGTCGAGATATCGCTGCATGTTCTCTTGCAGTTCATCCTTGCAGTGGTTCGAATCATGACGATAGTAGATAATCTTCTTCTTACCGTCAAATACCTTAATGTCCGACAGCGGGAAGGCGGCAAAGCAAACGCTCAACATTACAAGTGAACCCAGAGATATCGTTTTCGTTAACATCATTATTCATCCGTCCTTTCCGCCGCACAATTCCGATTGTTTACGGTCGCTTTTATCCGGGAGGTCTTAATGCAAGGACACTCCGCGTACAAGGTTTGTTGTAAGAAATGTTGAAATCTACACCTTTTGATGATGGAGTATGAACTGAATTCGTCGATTTTTCACATTGGTTCTTAATATAAAGACATCCGGTGGCTTTCACCATCGTTTTTTTTTACTTCCGTCGGTGAGCTTGGTGTAGCTGCATAGGTTGGGGGGGAACCCAAAAAAAAGAAGGCGGCACAAACAAATCCGCGGCCTTTTGTATATCCTTACACGTGGGCCCATGATGTTCCGCATTTTTTTCTTACTTCTATCCGAATTCAAAATAGTGTTCAACATGGCCGCGGCAATCGGCTTGGTGAACAGAGCACATTGATTGGATCTTACTCAATCGACGTATAGGCAAGATCCTGCATTCTCTGTTATATAACTTATCACATAATTGCACTTATTGCATGCATTTTGTGCTTCAGTGGGAGATGTCTTGCCGATATTCTTGTCGCGTTCAGGTCACGAACGGGGAGCGATAAAGGGCGGGGTAACAAATGGCGTCGATAGGCTTCTTGAGTTTTTCAGCGGTTATGAGCCATGTTTTTTCGCGGGAAATTGGTAATGGTTACTTTGCGCCGAACCAGCCGATATCCTCCGTAGACGGCGGCTCCAACCCCCGCGCCCAAGACGGCGCCAACCGTAACATCGATAGGGTAGTGGACACCGACATAAACACGCGAGAATGCAATGGGTGTGGCGACGGCGAAAAACCAGGGCCATTGTTTGGGATATAGAAAGGTGAAGAGGGTGGCCTGGGCGAACCAATTCATGGAGTGAGCCGAAGGGAAGGAGAGCGAATGCTTCATCCCGACCAGATAGCGTCCTCCTTCGAGGAAATGCTCCGGGTGACAGGGCCGAAGGCGACCAACCAGGGGCTTAAGGATTGTGCAACACAATTGGTCGGAAAACGCTACCGTCACGACGGCCAAGCTTATCCCAACCATTGCTTCCTTGCGCCGGGCTCCCACATAAACAATCGCGACAACGCCCAGGGCGATAAGGTGGTTCTCGCGATTGGTGATTATCGGAAAGATAAAATCGAATAGCCCGTTCGCGATGGTGACGTTAAAAAAGTAGAACAGTGACGTATCAATCTGAATAAGCCAATCGATCAATCGAGAACCACTCCTTTTGTGGCGGACGTCAGTCGCGCTCGTAGTGAATAAGCTCAGCCCATAGATGTCCCAGCTTTGCCTTCGCTTTCACCAGTACCGGCATGTGGTGTTCATCATCGGTGACCCAGATATACATCTCATCGCGCTTGGTGAATCCGCGGCCGTCGCCTACAAGCCGAGGTTTGAGCTTTAAACAGGTGAAGTCGCCGGCGGGTACTTCGATCTTTTCGCGCTTGAGGACGTTGAAATGGAGTGGATAATCCTTTTCGTGAACAAAGCACATGACCGTGAAACTGTCGCCGGGCGCGTAGTCCATAGTACGTATATAATATAGAAGACTTAACAAATTGTGGGTAAACGCCGATGCGTCGGTGCTGGAATCTTGCGTTTTTTGAGTGAATACACGTCCCTTTTGGTGATCGTAAATGGTCCAGCGATGATCCCGGTAGTCTTCTTCGTGCAGATGCTGCTCGAAAAATAGAGGATAGAACCCGTTTGCATCGACTCGCGCATGAGCGTAATCACGAACTTTTTTAAATGCACTGACGAATCTATTGGTAAATCCTTTGGCTCCAATACTTAGCACGTTAGGATTTTCTTTGGTAGGATGAGCTTCCATGATTCCGAATCCGGCGGAAATAAACCCCCAACCACCGACGAACACCAGTTTTTCGCGCTTTTGAAACGGGTACTTTTGATAGTTCCTCAGCGCTATGTTGGGCCCGATATCGTTCGCCTCACGAAGTGAATCTCTAAATGAATCCGGATAAGTCCATACCTTTACTTCGCTTGCACCCTCGTGCCACGGCCTGTCCCGGTCGCGCCGTCGCGCATCGGCATCCACTACGCTCACGACAAAAATTAATCCCGCGATACAGGGAATTGAAACGGCGGCTTTTGCGGCGGAGAAGAAACTCCGTGCGGTAAGTCGTTGCAAGCGACTATTTTCTGGACAACGTACCTTCACCCGGGCGACGGGAAGCTGGATGCCGCCTTGATCATTAGATGGAGAATAGTTTTTCATGTCACACGCCAAATCTCTTCGTGAAGTGAATATTCAATTGAGGGCCAGAGGTAAAAATAAGGCACTTCTCTCACAATATCAGCCACTCTTGGAAAAAGGAACCGTAACGGCGCTCAAGCAGTCCCCCGTTTATGAGTTCGTTCTTAACGGGGTCGAAATTGGTACATTCACCGGTGATGTAGAGCTTACTTACGCGGACGGTCGGCGTGAAGTCATTGTATGTTCCCAAAGCGCCTCCCCGGAGCAACCGATTATGACCAAACTGCTCAAAGCTTTCTATAATGTCGACACCGTCGTGGAGAATACCTGATTCCGTCGTACCCATTTCCAAATCAAGATAGCGAACGTTTCGTCGTCGAAAGCTTCTTCGACGGCATGGCGGCAATACCGCTGATCGCATAAGACCCTCGGCGACCAACCACCGAGTAACCCAAAGATACATTAAGATCCACTGAGCTTAAGTAGGGGGGGGGCGAGGTTGAGCTACCGGAGCCTTCGTTCCACCGCGAGCCGCGGGAAACCGCTCGTCATTGATTGGAACACCGGCAATCCGTCCGGCGTTTTTCGTCCTCACCTTTGATTGAAAGGAGCAGGCAAGATGCCGGGGCCATGCCGGTCTTCCGTGTCGATCCTCTGTTTCTAATTTCTTACGCCTCAATACTTTAGCGCTTGTGAGTCGTCAACGCCACCTTCTTCAGTTGGTCTCCGGCCCCTGCCGTCGGACTTCTACCTTCTAC
>WJJU01000456.1 GCA_014729595.1 Chitinivibrionales bacterium | reverse complement strand
CGCACACCTAGAGCGTCAGATTCAGCGATCGGCAGCCTCCGTTGCCGAAATCCAGGCGAAGGTCAGGGAGCTGCGTACGCACAAGGAGCGGCTCATCCGGCTGGACGGCTTCCGCAATTTCGACGAATTGGACTGGCAGACACCGGCACAGCAGATTGCCCAGCTGCAGGAGGAGCTTGCATCGCTCGAAGCCGCATCCAACGTCCTGGCGGAGTTGACCGCGCGCCTGAACACGCTCGAAGAAACAATTGGCGAAACCGAAAAGAAGCTGGATGCCGAGAAGGCGATCCTGGCGCGCGAACTGGAGCGTACCGACAGGGCCCGGGAGCTGCTGGGCCAGTGTGAAACAGTGCTCGGTGCTATCGATACATCGGTGCTCGAACGGCTGTGCGAATACCTGGAGCCAATCTGTCTCGAGGTCCTCGGGGAACAACGCCTGACAGTGGAATCGACCGATGCACGACAACAGGAAGTGCGCGAATGGTTGCAGCGGAAAATTGACAACGAAGACAAGCGGATCAAGTACCTGGAAGAGAAGATTGTCCGCACGATGCAGGACTATCGGCGGGATTATCCGGCCGAGACGAACGAGGTGGATGCGGCGGTCGACGCGGGCGAAGACTATCGGGCGATGCTGCAGGCACTGCAGGCCGACGATCTACCTAAGTTCGAAAAGCGCTTCAAGGCGCTTTTGAACGAAAACACGATTCGCGAGATCGCCAACTTTCAGTCCCAGCTCAACCGTGAACGACATGAGATACGCGAGCGGATCGATACAATCAACCGTTCGCTTGCCGATATCGAGTACAATCCCGGACGATACATTCTCCTGGAGGCACAGGCTAGTGCCGATCCCGAGATTCGGGATTTCCAGCAGTCGCTTCGCGCCTGCACCGAAGGGGCACTAACCGGCTCCGATGAAGAGCAGTACGCGGAACGCAAGTTCCTGCAGGTCAAGGGTATAATCGACCGGTTCCGGGGCCGGGAGGGGAGTGCTGATCTGGACCGGCGATGGACGGGGAAGGTGACCGATGTGCGCAACTGGTTTGTATTTGCTGCCTCGGAGCGGTGGACGGAAGACGACAGCGAGCACGAACATTACACCGATTCGGGGGGTAAGTCCGGCGGGCAGAAAGAGAAACTGGCTTACACGGTGCTTGCGGCGAGTCTGGCGTACCAGTTCGGCCTGGAATGGGGCGCGGTGCGCTCGCGCAGCTTCCGCTTTGTCATTATCGATGAAGCCTTCGGTCGAGGATCGGATGAATCGGCGCGCTTTGGCCTGGAGCTGTTCAACAGGCTCAACCTGCAGCTGCTGATCGTCACCCCGCTGCAGAAGATTCACATTATTGAACCCTACGTGGCAAGTGTGGGGTTTGTCCATTGCGGCGATGGCCGGGAGGCGCAGTTGCGTAATCTGACCGTAGAGGAATACCAGGCGGAAAAACAGGCGAGGATTGCGTGAAGCGCTCAGGGGGATGGACCACGATCAGGGAGGCAAAGGAACGCCTTGCAAGACGATGGGGCCGGGGGTACTTCCTTGGCCGCGCTGCCGATACCGACCTGTTTCCCCTGAGGCTTGCTCTTTGCGGCCCGAGTGCAGCAGAGGTGTCGGAGCAGTTTGCACGGGTACAGGAATGGATTCAACAGGTCCGGCGGGCGGAAAACGGGTCAAGGGTTACGATCGAGTGGCGCCAGATCAACAGTCGTGTGGTCGGCCGCAACCGCATACCCTGCGCCCTGTGGTTCGAATCGCTCGATGCCCTTGCCGGATTCATCGGCAGAAGCGCAGAGCTTTGCGATTTCCGTAAGGCGGCTAAAGCGATCATTGCCGAATTCCCGACCCTGAGTGACTGGGTGTACACGCACCCTCGTCAGGTGCTTACTTGTGGCGACGACGCCCCGCGGCTCATGGGCGTGCTTTCCTTCATGGTTGCCCACCCGTTATCCGGGCTGTACCTTCGCCAGATCAGCCTGCCGCAGGTGGACAGCAAATTCATCGAATCGCGAAAGAAACTTCTGAGCCAGTGGCTGGACATTTTGCTTGCGGAAGAAAGCATTGACCGCCGGTTTTCATCGACGGGCATGTTCGAGCAGCGCTATGGTTTCTGCTCCCGTCCGGTATTGATTCGATTCAGAATGGTGGACCCCTTCTGCGCCGTCAACGGCTTGACGGATCTGACCGTTCGGGCCGATGAGTTCAGTGGCCTCGATCCTGATGTGGACAGGGTGTTCGTTACGGAAAATGATATCAACGGCCTTGCCTTTCCCTCCCTGCCGCGCACCATGGTGATCTTCGGCAGAGGCTACGGCTTCGACAAACTGGCCAAGGCGCGGTGGCTGCAGAGAAAACAGATCCTGTACTGGGGGGATATCGACACCCATGGGCTGGCGATACTCAATCAGTTTCGATCCTTCTTCCCCCAAGCCCGATCGTTTCTCATGACCCGCCAGGTGCTGCTCGATCATCGTGATCGCTGGGTGCGGGAGTCCAGCCCCTTCGAAGGCCGTCTCGACAATCTCACTCCCGAAGAGGCGACGTTGTTTGCCGACCTGAAAGCAAACCGTCTGGGTGACAGGATTCGGCTGGAGCAGGAATTCATCCCCTGGGAGTATGTGCTGGCGGCGCTCTGATGGACCGGTGATTGGGCTACGATGGTGTGTGAGCGTGCTCAAACAGGTGATTTTTCGGGCCGCACATGCTGGTAGCGTCCCCTGATCTCGGATTTCCCGGAGGCAAAACTTGATTTTGAATCCTGCATAATTCAAATTTGAATTATGCGATATCAACCATGGGTGTCAGATCAGGACTGGGAAAGCAAGGATCCAAAGCTTCGGGAATACCACGCGCAGCCTGCTGTACTGCGGCATACGAGTGCTCTGTGCGAGAAAATTGCACTTCATCCGGAAGGCATCCTCATTGTCCGTGGGCCTCGGCAAGTTGGCAAATCCACTTTTCTCAGAGAGTTTGCAAGCAAGTGTCTGAATGAGTCGATCCGTGCAGAAAATATAGTACTCTTTGATGTTGAACGCTTTTCTACTTACCATGAATTGCGCGCAGTGATTGAGCTCTTTCTCGAGGAAACTGCGGGGTATCGAATTGTTCTCCTTGATGAACTTACTTCAGCGGATGAATGGTGGCGGGCTCTCAAGGTTCTCTCCGACACTGGGGCATTGGCCGATGTGCTTGTCATTGGCACTGGTTCGTCCGCTGATGACCTGCGCCAGGGTGCCGATCGACTCCCGGGAAGGCGGGGGCGAAGGTACCCTGTCGACTTTGAACTACTCCCGGTACGTTTTGCGGATGTTCACAGCCATCTCACCGTGAAGGAGTTCCTTCTTACGGGAGGTATGCCCTGGGCAGTCAATGAGTATTTGAGACTGGGAGAAATCCCATCGCACGTGTATGCCCTATATGCGGGCTGGATCCAGAGCGCCGCCCAAAGGCGCGGCCATCTGGTCCATAGTCTTCCATCGCTGCTCAATGGGATCGTACGCCACCTCTCGACCCCCGTAAGCGTGCAGAAGCTGAGTAGAGACTGCGGTATCGGCTCGAATCGTACTGCAGAGTCGTACCTTGCTCTTCTTCAGGACAATTACGCTCTCATTCCCTCGTACTGGACGGACACAACGACCGGCGCCATTTCGCCCCGAAAGAATCGCAAATTCTATCCCTTTGATCCTTTGCTTTATCACCTCTTCGCGGAGTTTGGGAAGGGGTGGGATTTCGCTTATACAACATCCCTAATGCGCACAGCAGATCAATCGAAAAAAGGCCCGCTGATAGAATGCGTTGTCGCAGCGGAAATCCGCCATCGAATCACCACGGACCATCTCGGTTACTGGCAGGGGAGAAAAGAAATTGATTTCCTGAAGCCAGGCTGTATCGAAGTGAAGTACCAGAACACTGTTTCCATTGCTGAATTTGAGTGGGCAAGCAAAGTGCTTCCTCCAAACACCGTCTTGCAGGTAATCACCAAACAGACAAATGCCCGGGCCGATCGAATTGAACTTATCGACCTCGAACGGTGGTTGCTGAAAAACAACTAGCGCTTTCAGATCCACTAGGTGCATCCCAACCCGTTGCGGGCAGACGAAAACGGGACGGCGGGCCGGCCGCCACGACGGGAGCTAACGTTGGCGCAATGAGCGCTGCGGGGCCGGACGCTACCAGCGACAGCGCACCAAAAGGAAACGCCCGCTCTCGAAACACTCCCACCCATCCCCCCTTGCAAAAGCCGACCAGATTCGGTATATTTAATACGTAGTCATAAATGTGGTCACGAAAGGCTGGTGTCGTTATGATTGCCGTAGCAAAAGGTGAACTCAAGGCGCATCTTCTTGAATACTTCCGTAGGGCGGAAAAGACGGGCGAGGAGATTATCGTCACCGATCGCCGCAGGCCGGTGCTGAAAATTGTGCCGTTCCGGGAGAAGAAACCACTGGATGAGGTTTTCGGGTCGTACCGGGGAAAGATGGAGTACAGTGCGCCGCTGGATTCTCCCACCGAAGAAGCATGGGGAGAGCTGCGGTGGTAGTTCTGGATACCTGTGGGCTTCTGTGGCGCCTCTTCGAACCGCAATCGCTTTCCAGAAAAGCTGCTCGACTGCTTTCCGGTCCGGGCAAGCTGCTGGTCAGCTCCATCTCGATCTGGGAGATCGCCGTTAAGCAGCGCAAAAACCAACTGAAACTTCCCGTCTCTCCGAGGGAACTGGTTCGTCTCCTGGGAGAGGTTGAGGAGGTATCGATTGTGCCGGTCGATGAGCAGATATGGCTCGAAGCAACCGAACTGGACTGGTCCCATGGTGACCCGGCCGATCGCGTAATCGTGGCAACCGCCAGAATAAACGGTGCGCGGCTGGTTACATCCGACAGGGCCATCAGGAGTTTCTACCGCAAGACCGTTTGGTGAGCCATGGGGTTTCTACAGATGCGATTATGGTCGCTCCGCTCTGGTGGCGTCCCCTGACCTCACTCCTCTGGCTCCCCTCTCCGGCCCGGAGAGGGGAGGACAATGATCGGACTGCATCTCAATGGCACCGGCTGGGGCGCTCGGAAGAAGGGGGATCGCGGGAGAAAGAATCGAGAAATGAGCATTGAGAAGTGAGAATGTCGTGAGCCGATTGACGCGCGATGCGCGGTGAAGCAGCAGGGCAGATTGCGACTACTGTGCACCATAATGGCGAGAGGCTGAGTGGAAAAGGCCGTAACTCTCTGTTTTATATGGCCGAACAAAATTCGTGAGCTGAAGCGGCGTGTTACGGATTTCCCGTTTCTGCGACCAGAAACCATCCCCTAACAAGCTAACCCTGGCATCGCGGTCATCGTTTCTCCTACGTTCCGCCAGGGTAGTACGACACCGCCGCTGCGTTCCTGAGATTTGCCCCCACCATATACGACGTATCGCTTGCCCGGGCCGGTGAGCTTACGCCAGTAGGCAAGCCCGGAAAAGTAGTCGTTTGCGATGGTTTGACCGGACTTGAATTCGACCGCAATCAATTCATCACCCTTTTCAATCAGGCAGTCGACTTCATGACCTGCCTTGTCACGCCAGTAGTAGATGTTTGGCTGACGACCCTGGTTGCTGCGGCATTTAACAAGCTCCGAAAGCATCAGGGACTCAAACAACTCGCCCCGAAGGTGATGCGAGGACAACTGGCGGGCCTCTTCAAGACCAAGGAGCGAGCAGGCCAGTCCGGTGTCGTAGAAGTAGAGCTTGGGACTTTTCACGAGCCGTTTATTGAAATTGCGGAAATAGGGCTTGAGGAAGAACAGGATATAGCTTGCTTCGAGCACAGAAAGCCAGGCGCGGGCGGTATTGTGCGTGATTCCGCAATCATTTGCCAGACTGGAGAGGTTCACCTGACTGCCGATCCGTCCTGCGCAGAGCTTGAGAAACCGATCGAAAAGGCTGAGATCGGTGATGTTCTTGAGCAGCCGTACATCACGCTCCACATAGGTGGTAATGTAGTAAGGGTAGAAATCGGGGGGCGGGATCGCGTGATCATACAGCCTGGGATAGCCGCCCTGGAAAAGTACCTCATCGAGGTGGGAGCTGAGCAGGCCGGCCTGATCAAGCTCGGCCATGCTGAACGGGAGAAGGTTGAGCAGGGCAGTCCTTCCAGCCAGTGACTGCGTCACGTTCTCGGCCAGAAGAAAGTTCTGCGAGCCCGTAAGGATGTATTGGCCGGACCGGTCGGTACGGTCGACATGGCTCTGAAGGTACGAGAAAAGGTTCGGGACTCGTTGCACTTCATCGAAAATGCACCTGTCCGCATAGGTTTGCAGGAACCGACGGGCATCGGTCGTGGCGAACTCTCGAACATCGGGATCTTCGAAAGAAAGATACTGATAGTCAGGAAACGCACTGCGGCACAGGGTTGTTTTTCCAGACTGCCTGGGCCCGGTCAGGGTGACCAGCGGGTATGCCGCGGCAAGCGATTTGAGCTTCTGCTCCATGGTTCGAGCGATCATACCCATAAGATACCCCAACGCGGACAAAATGTCAATCGGATTTACAATTTGTCCGATCTTCTCCCTTCGGTCTGAAGCCAGGTTCATCCCATTCCGTGCACCAGAATGGCGGAAAACTGAGCGTAAGAGGCCGTAACCCTATGTTTTACAATGTCGAACAAAAGTTGCCATTTGCGGCAGGGTGTTACGGCCTTTTTTTGCGACCGGAAGATCCCGCACAGCGGGACGCCGGCCGCCACATCAGACGTTCGGGTGGCGCAAGGGCGTTTCGGGGCCGGACGCTTCCACCGAAGCGCACCCGGAAATCTCCCCAATAGCCCCCCATCAATCCCCCTCCAGATTCCCCTTTCGTATTTTCCTCAGCTAACCGTGCATCATCAGAGTACCCTAGAATACCCGCACCGGAGTGTCGATTCTCGTCATGTCACTGCATCCGAAGATAACAGCCTTCTTTCCCCAGAGGACCCGTGCCAAAGGGGACCAGTATTTTGCCTGCAACCGGGTGGAACTGGCCAACCCGCAGCCGGACGGCGTCCAGGCCGCTGTCAGCGGAACGATGAATTATATCGTATTTATTCCGGCGATTTCTCCCCTCGAGGGAGCCTCCTGCGGCTGTCCCGCCTTCTACGAGTGGGGGCCCTGCAAGCATATCTGGGCAACTTTCCGGGCGATCGAACATGAGGGAATCGCCACGGTCACGCCAGCAAGCCTGCTTCCCGGGCCCGAGGTTGAGGGTATCCTCCATTCGGACACCCCCGGTGAGGAGATGGAGGATGACGAATGGAATGAGGCGGGAGCCGAGTATTTCCTGGAACACCTCGAGGGTGCCATAAAGACCATCGAAGCCCTGGCTTCCCCCGACCCGCAGGTTCACCAGCAAAAACCGAATTCATACCACTGGCAACAGCACTTCGCCCGCGCCCGAAACGCCTCGGACGAGGCCGCCACGCCGGCCCGTACACAGGACCGGTATCTCTTTCTCCTGGAAGAGGAGCCGCTGGAGATCCACGGCAAGCTCGTTCTCCAGCTCTACGCCCGGAAGGTCAAGAAGGACGGGACCTGGTCGAAGCCGAAGAGGCTGTCGCTGAGCAACAAGAATCCCGATGAGTTCACCGACCCGGTCGATCGCCAGGCGGTGGCGGCTCTATGCGGGCCTTCCGAGTACTCTCCCTATTCCTGCTACGGCTCCTATGGCTACGGGTACGGGACGACGGCCCTGAGCAAGGGCCATTGCGAACTGCTTCTGCCCCTGCTGGCCAGGCAAGGGAAGCTGGGGCTGAACCGCGAGGATCAACAGGAGCCTTTTATGCTCTCCTGGGAGGATGAGCCCTGGTCGTTTGTGCTCTCGGTCGGGTTGACCCCGGACAAGGATCTGCTGCTCAAGGCAATACTTCGCCGCGGCGGGCAGGATCATTCGCCGTTGGAACCGGGTCTCTTCATCGCAGAGAATCATATCATCTCCGATACCGCCATCGCTCCGCTCACTACACCCCAGGCCCTGGCAATCACCCAGGGGCTGCGGGGAAACGACAGCATCCTCGTGCCGGCAGAGGACAAGGCGAAGTTTCTGAAGAGCCTGATGGTGCAGGCCGGAGACCTGCCCGTCGAATTCGACCCTGCACTGAAGATCGATTGCACCAGCATGGTCCCGACCCCGGTGCTTCGCGTGCTCGACGACGAGTCTCAACGCGGCAGCCGGAATCTTTCCGCGCAGCTTCTCTATGATATCGACGGCAGGACCTGCAGCCATGGCGCCGGCCAGAAAGGACACTTCGATCAGGATCGAAACCAGCTTGTCCGCTACGACTTCTCCGGCCTCGATCACGATCCGGTGGAGCAGCTTCGAGAGCTGGGGGTCACCTTTCGCAACGAATATCGCTATTCATCCAGCCGCATGGTTCAGGGTTTCTTTCAGATGAAGCGGAGTGCGCTTCCCGCCGTAGTCCGGGCGCTGCTGGAGAAGGGCTGGCAGGTCGAGGGGCACAAGGGAGCCTTCCGGGAATTCACCCCGGAGATAAAATAGCCAACTATTTTACGGCTATGCCGACAAAGAGGCGACTCACCATACCGGGGTCATCGCTCATATAATGGATCGAGGGATCGACGGCCGGCGGATCTTCTGCGACCATTCCTCGCGGCGACATTTCCTCGCGCTGCTTGCCGATGGGATGCGGCGATGTGGCTACCGCTGCTATGCCTGGGCCCTGGTGCGATCCGGCGCCGTGAGCGGCTCAGCATAGGGTCGCGGGTGAAAAAGGGATTTCGCTTTATCGCCTGTCGTCTGCTGCAGTTTCCAGTGGTGCAGGTAGCCCAATTTCTGGGGTAAAGTCCCTCTGCGGTTTCCTGGTCAGCCCGCCGGGGACAGAAACTGGTGTCCCCGAGCACCCGGACGGAGTGGGTTAAATTTCCTCCGTGGTAAAGCTATGCAAATCTGGAGCATTAGGATATTTCCGCTTAAAAATCAATTACTTACTTCATACATCTTTAGTTTTTTGTTAATTGTGAGGGCTTTCCAACAATGTAGCTTAATGCGATGATTTGGTATATAAAATTTGCCATTTAACCGATTAGGAATGGGTCGATCATATACTTAACACCTTTAAAATCAATAATTTATCCTGGTCCGACCCCATGTTTGCCGCTCTGCACGCGCACAAAGTTAAATTTCAGCGCAACCGTCGCGGCGGCTTCAAGCCGCTCGTCTCCGTATCGCTTACCCAGCCGTAACACCCCTATCGCGGGACGAAAGCCCTGCTGTGGATGGAACTTGGTTTAGATGATCTTCACGACCAACTGATGCGTGGCGGGGCCGATCTTCTCAGCCCATTTGTACAGTCTGGCCGGACTCCACTCGATGTGCTTCTGGTGGGCCAAAGGCATGTGGTCCCGGACTGTCGTATACTGGTGCTCTTTCCGGCAGCGCTGGTGCAAAGCCATACGCTCCCGCTTGTGAAAGACCTCCACCGTATTCTCCGTTACCCGGACCGACACCTTTTGGGCAGCCGGCGTCCAGGGAACGCTGTAGAAATGCTTGTCGACACTGATGTGGTAATCGAATGCGACTGTCGGGTGGAGCCATTCGCGGTATTCGAAGGGCATGGTAAGCAATGCTTTGGCATTGGGTTTGTCCACTTCCAGAAAAAACTGCCGGCGACTGATGAAAAGCTTCTGCATTGGTTTGTCATTGAGCGCAACCACAAGCTCTGCAATGGCTGCATTCAGCGCCGCAAGGCTGTAGAACAACCGGTTGCGCAGGCGTGCCAGTATCCACCGCTGAGCGATCAGTACGGCGTTTTCGACCTTGCCCTTATCCTTGGGCTTCTTTGGCCGTGCAGGGACAACCGCAACGCCATAGTGCTCCGCGAACTCCGTGAAGGTACGGTTGAGGTCTGGATCATAGCGACAAGCCTTGGTAACCCCACTCTTGAGGTTGTCGATAACCTCCACGTGCAGGCACAGTCGAAGTATTCATAGCCGCGGCGGTGGCCCATGATCCAGGCAGGCAAGCTCTGCGTCTCATGGGCTTCGGCGTAGGTGTACTGTGATGCTCCCCAGGACATGACCAGAAGCTTCACCTCGCGGTCCTCACCCGTGTGCGGATCGCGTATCTTTGGCTTCTTTCCCGAGTAATCGACGAAAAGCTTCTCGCCCCCCACATGTCTTTGGCGAATGTAAACATCGTAACGCTTAGCCAATTCCCGATAGTGAACACAGAAACGCGGGTACGATAGTCCTTCGGGATGTATTGCGATATGCTCTTCCCACAATACCCGTAAAGTGACGTAGGAGTTCCCATGAAGTTGCTTGTGGATCTCTTCCCAGTCGGGAATAGGACGACTCTCACGGCCCTGCTCGGGCTTCTTGAAAAGCCGCGCCTCGAGCTCATCATCGGGCAGCTCGCGCAGCTGGGCCCGCTCAGCCCTGTGGCATCTGCCCGTTGTAGGTAATCGCCTACCGTAGACCGCGCCATCTTGAGCGCCCTGGCGACCTCGGACTTGTTCCGGTTGTTCGTGTAGTAGAGACGAAGGCAATCCTTGATGCGACGCATACTCTTCCTTTCCGGCATACTCTCCTCCTGATCCTGGTGTATAACCCATAGGAACAGGAAAAAATGCCTGATTGAGGTGGTATCAGCGTCGCTTTGTCGACTGTGGATAACAATATCGCAGCGTTCGACACCCAAATAGCGCCAATCACACAAATGTGGCGAATCAGACGATTCTGGGGTGTCGAACGCCGCGATATCCGGGTGTCGAGCCAAACGATTTTGGGGTTGCGGATCTAGCAAAATTACGCAATTACAACTAACCTTGGAAGTGGACCTATTACAACTAATCTTGGAAGTGAACCTAGTGAATGCGACAAGCGTTGGAGCACCAGCATTGCAGTAGGTGGAAAGGCATTCGTGTCGACAATCGATAATATTCTCAAGAAAGCTTCAAACGCTCATTTTTCGAATGCTATGCAACAATCGGCTGATCAGTTAGCTGTACGAGTAGCTGTACGTGAACCTTCGGTGTGGTATGGAACGGATAGGGGAAACCAGATGTGTTGTTTGGGTGGCTCAAATCTGGTGCCTTGGGATGTTACCGCTAAAAAATCAATCACTTATTACTCCGAGCACAATTTGTGTTAGGGGGCCAACCCGGAAAAGCTGACCTAAAGGTCGGGTCACACGCCATCAATTAACCGCAATTCTGCTCGGAGTAATACTACATACAAATCAACTTTTTGTTAATTGTGAGGGCTTTCCAACAATGTAGCTTAATGTAGCTTAATGCGATGATTTGGTATAAAAAATTTGCTGTTTAACCGGTTAGAATTGGGTCAATCATATACTTAAAATCTTTAAAATCAACAATTTATCCTGGTCCGACCCCATGTTTGTGTTTATGTAGCTTAATGTAGCTT
>WJJU01000455.1 GCA_014729595.1 Chitinivibrionales bacterium | reverse complement strand
CTCCTGGAATTTGCCCGCGGGGCGGGATGCTGTGATCGAATTGACCATGTTCGGCGACAAGGGGGGGGTATCGATCCGTAATGTTAACGGGTCGTTTTACGACTTTGTGGCGGAACAATTCAAAGGAACGCAAAGCAAGCGGCTTCATGAACCGCCGGACAACTGGGGCGGACGCGCCATAACGGCCTGGGCTCGTCAGCTATCGACCTCGCCCACCTTCGACAAAACGATCGAACATACCGAAACGGTCGCGTCGGTAATCGATCGCATCTATGACCGGGAAGGGTAACGAGCGGAATCAAGCCTTGCCGACAAAGAATCACTTTCGTAATAAGGTGCTTCCATGAGCGCCTATGCGGGGAGGAGAGAGAACGCTTGACACGGCAAAGTGATTCAGAAAAAGGTAACTATTACGCCGAGCAGGGTTGCAGTCAATTCATGGCCTGTGACCTGTCCTTCAGGTCAGGTTTTCCCTGGTTGGCACTATAACACAAATTGTGCTCGGAGTAATAAGTGCGCTCCGGAGGGTTCCCGCCGAAAATGACGAATGTACCATATCCCCCCGTCGATAAGGGAAGCGGTAAAATGAAAAGGGACAAAACACGGGGCATGCCGGTATGACACGTTCAACAACGCCTCTTACCGTGCTGATGACCACCGACACGATCGGCGGGGTATGGAATTATGCAATAGAATTATGCGGCGCGCTCAATGCATTCGACATCCGGGTTGTTTTGGCGACTATGGGACTTCCTCTTAGCCGTCAACAACGAGCGGCCGCGGCGTCCTTGCGAAATATCATCATAAAAGAAAGCGAGTATCGTCTCGAATGGATGGATGATCCATGGAAGGATATCGAAAAAGCGGGAGAATGGCTCTTGTCGCTCGAAGCGTGGTACCGGCCGGACATTATCCATTTGAATAACTACGCGCACGGAGACCTTCCGTGGAATGCGCCGGTAATGGTCGTAGGACACTCCTGCGTTTACTCATGGTTCGAAGCGGTAAAGCGATCGTCACCCCCGGACGCTTGGTCAGCGTACCATAGGCGTGTGACAAGCGGTTTGGGAGCCGCTGATCGGATCGTCGCTCCCAGCCGAGCGATGATGTCGGCTCTCTGCAGGCATTACGGTCCATTTCGTCGCTTCCGCCTGCAGGTAATTCACAACGGCGGCGCTCTTTGGGCTGCCGGCCCCAAAGCAATCCATGAGCCGCTAATCGTTTCGGCGGGGCGAATTTGGGATGAGGCAAAGAATATGGCACTTCTCGATCGCATCGCTCCGAAACTCGATTGGCCCATTGCCGTCGCCGGCGATTGTCGTCATCCTAATGGGAACATCCTGCCACTGTACCATATCCGCGGGCTCGGCAAAATTCCTCACAAAGAATTGATGAGCCTCTTTGCGCAAGCATCCATCTATGTTTCGACCGCCTTGTATGAGCCGTTTGGTCTAAGTTCCCTGGAGGCCGGGTTATGCGGATGCGCTTTGGTACTTCCCGACATACCGGGCAGTCGCGAAATATGGGGTAACAACGCGCTATTTGCTTCACCCCGCGACGACGACGAATATGTTGCGATCTTACGGCGACTCATTGCTGAACCCGTGCTGCTTAACCGAACGGCGCATGCGGCCCGTGCATGGGCGCTTCGCTATCCAGTATCCCTGACGGCGCTTCGCTATCACGGTCTTTATTGCAGGATGCTTCGAGAACGAGGTCACACTCTCGGGAAAGACGCCGCGGGAGATACGGTTCACAACATGATAAGGAGCACGGCGTGAAAGTTGCCTTTTTTTACCATTCTCTCGTTTCGGATTGGAATAACGGAAATGCCCATTTCTTACGCGGCGTCGCAAAGGAGCTGCAAAAACGCGGATGTGAAGTTTCCGTATTCGAGCCCGCGGACGGTTGGAGTATGCGTAATCTAATACGTGACTTCGGCCAAGATCCGCTGGAGGATTTCAAACGCGCATACCCCAGCCTTGATGCAACGACTTACTCGCCCAAATCCTTGGATCTTGACACAATGCTCGATGATATCGATTTGGTAATCGTTCATGAGTGGAATGAGCCGGAGGTGGTTAACAGTATTGGGGCGCATCGAGCCCTCAACACCGGCTACAAGCTTTTGTTCCACGATACGCATCATCGCTCGGTTACCAAACCGCGGGACCTTGACCGCTACGTTTTAAGTAACTATGACGGAGTTCTTGCTTTCGGAGAGAGCGTACGGCAACAATATATTTCGCGCGGATGGACGCGGGCGGCGTGGGTGTGGCATGAAGCCGCCGATACCACGGTTTTTTATCCTCGGCGGGATGATGCCGTATGCGAGGGGGACTTGGTGTGGAT
>WJJU01000454.1 GCA_014729595.1 Chitinivibrionales bacterium | reverse complement strand
GGCATACCGGCTGCGGTTGTCGATGGCTCTCAATGGTCATGGTGGCGCGGTAAGTGTTCGAAGCTTTCTTCCGGTTGGCGACGAAAGGCAGGGTGTTACCAATGTTCGGATGATCGGCGAGGGGTTTCGCCGGCGTTCTCTCCCTTTGGGGCCGAATACGCTCGTAGAATGGGCGAGCGCATCGGTGGAAGGACATCGTGAATTAGGCTTTACGTGTCTTATTCGACCCCTCGAGGCGATCTATTCTCTTCCCGACTCACTGCCGGTTCCGATCCTTTCGGAAAATGTAAGTTGGCTTGATGCGACGGAATTGATCCAAAAAGATGATCCCGGCATAGCCGCACTTGCCGAAAGGCTGGGGATTACGACCAGTAACAATGCGATCGATGTAGCACGGAAAGCCTATTCGTTTGCGTCGGATTCTTTGGCGTCGGCTAAATACAGTGCGCAGACCGACGCTGTCCTTGCCCTTAAGCTGCGCGAAGCCAGTTGCAACGGCAAGAGCAGACTTATGGTTGCGCTCTTGCGTAATCGGGGCATTCCTTCTCGCTTGGTTGGCGGCCTCATTTTAGAGGGAGGGCGCAAGCGCACTACGCACCAATGGACCGAAGTGCTACTGGGAGGCTCATGGGTTCCCTTCTGTCCCCTCAACAATCACTTTGCAACTCTTCCCGACCGCTATGTCGCCTTTTATCGGGGTGACGAGACCATGTTTGAGCGCACCGCCAATGTCAATTTTAAATACTACTATTCCATGTCTCGTATAATGCATGCCCGCGACACGGAGGGAACGGTATCGGAGAAGTCGCTCGTTAACGTGCTCAATCTTTGGGATACATTTCGCCGGGCGGGGGTTTCACTGGATATTCTTCGTATTTTGCTGATGATCCCCTTGGGTGCGGTTGTAATCATCATATTTCGCAATGTCATCGGCATTCACACGTTCGGAACTTTCTTGCCGGTTCTCATTGCCACGGCGTATGAAGATACCGGGCTGTTGTGGGGATCTATTATCTTTTCCTTTGTTATTTTAACCGGGGCGTCGGTGCGCTGGGGGCTCGAGAAATTTCGGCTTTTACACTCTCCCAAGCTCACCATCATCTTGGTTTCGGTTATCGCCATGCTTATTGCAATCACGACGGTTGGAATACAAGTGGGCAATGAGGCCCTGACCGGTGCTTCATTGTTTCCATTGGCCATTATGGCAATCACGATTGAACGATTCAGCATTATCGCCGATACGCAAGGGATGCAACGAGCGCTGATCATTTTTCTATGGACACTGGTCGTCGTTGTCTTTTGCTACATTTCCATGATGTCGACGTTTCTTCAATCGGTGGTGATGACATTTCCCGAAACGCTCTTGCTGATTATTGCGGCGGGATTATACCTCGGCGGCTGGAATCACTTGCGCTTGAGCGAATTCATTCGTTTCAGGAATTTGATCTTTGTCCAATCCAAGAGGGAAACGGCATGAGGGGGAGCTTGCGGATAGGTCAAGTGTTGGGCATCAATGCGCGGAACATCGATTATGTGCGGCGTTACAACGACAGAAAGCATTATCCGATCGCCGACGATAAACTCTTGACTAAAGAAGTGTTTTCCTCCGCCGGGGTGCCTCATACCCGCCTCATGCTGGCTTGTCGCCATTTCCACGAGCTGGAGAAACTTCCCGAGCATCTAAAGGCGATCGACGAGCTGGTCATGAAACCGGCGAGAGGGATGGCGGGCGGCGGCGTTTTGCTTTTACGAAAGCGCGCCGACAACGCTTTCGTGACGCCCGCGGGCCGAGAGTACACCGATGGAGCGTTGGTCGATCACGCCACTCGTATTCTGTACGGTGTTTACTCGATAGACAATACGACCGATGCGTTGGTTGTGGAAGAGCTGATTCATCCACATCCCTTTTTCGGCGACCTCTGTCCCAGAGGGGTTGCCGATATTCGTGTAATAGTTTTCGACGGAGAGGCGGTCATGGCGATGAGCAGGCTTCCTACGGAACTGTCGGACGGGAAAGCCAATCTGGCATTGGGGGCCGTAGGCCTGGGAATCGAACTTGCCGACGGCCAAATTGTTCATGCGGCAACCAAGAGAGGCCCCCTCACGCATCATCCCGATACGGGGAAGGCACTTGTCGGACAAACCGTTCCTTATTGGAAAGAAGTGATCCGTATAGCCGAAAAAGCTCAACAATGCACGCCGTTGCGATTCTTAGGCGCCGATTTAGTGATCGATGAGCGAAGAGGACCGCTGGTGATCGAGATTAACGTCCGTCCTGGACTCGAGATCCAAAATGTCAACCAGAAAGGGCTTCGCCCCATGCTGGAAAATCATCTGAACCGACGCCGTATTTCGAAAGGTGCCGACCGTGAAGATCGGTAATGCGCCGCGGATCATTCGTTGGTATGCAATCCCGCTTGGCATACTGCTTTTGCTCGTGGCAAGCCATGTTTTAAACTATTTCGAATATTTCAAAGAGTGGTTTCAGGCCGATATTGTCCGGGTGACCATCGGCGAATCGAAAGAAAACGGTGAATTGCGACGGGGGCATATCGATGAAGCTGATAGTGTGGCCGGTACGCTCGATGACGATGGCGGGAGAGGCAAGAATCCTCTTTTGCGGCGCGTCGTTGCATTGATAGACAAGAAAGAATTTGGTGCGGCGGACTCGCTGCTTGCACTAAGCGAGGGGGTAGATACGCGAGAGGAGCTTTATGTTCGCGTTGACCTCCTGAACGCCATTGGTCACTACGACAGCGCATTGGCTCTTTCCGCAAGGCTTTGTTCACTTTACGCCGACTGGCCGCGAGCCCATTTCGCCCGGGGGGTTACCGCGCTGAAAGGCGGATGGCCGCGCATCTCGGCCAAAGCATTACGAAAAGCGGTGGAACTGAATCCACACTACGATATTGGCTATTACAATCTCGGTGTTGCCGAGATGCAGTGCGGAAGCTTAGACAGTGCCCGGGCGCATCTGATACGTGCCGTACGTCTTAATCGATCGGCGCATTTGGCGCCGGCTCACTATAACTTGGGACTTATAGCACAAAAAACGGGACTGTTTGCCGATGCGCGAGCGCATTACCGTAAGGCGATAAATCTTGACCCCGGCTATGTCGCCGCTCGGTATAATCTCGGTCTGGTCTATTTGGAAGAGAGAGATTACCGCCGAGCCGGAGCCGCATTTCGGACACTGAGACGTCTTGTCCCGGAGGACCCGCGCAACCTGTTCAATCTTGGTCTTGTGGAGCTTAGGACGAACAATGCCGCGGCCGCGACGGCTTTTTTCGATTCGGCGGTAGCTATGGATACGGCGTATGCCGAGGCTCACTGCAACAGAGGTATCGCCTTGGCGCGCCTTGATCGACATCCCGAGGCACTAGCCTCGTATCGTGCGGCACTTGCAATCGACTCAACCTACAGTCTTGCACGTTTCAATCTTGCGCTGGCTCTGGAGGGTGTGGGATTATCCGATTCGGCGGAAATGCATTTGCGCCGTATTCTCGGGGCCGACAGTACCGCAGGCAGTGCTCATAGCGCTCTTGCGCTGTTGCTCATGCGAAGACGTCAATACAATGGGGCGGAATCTCACTTTCGCGCAGCCCTAAGATGGGCCGAGACCGGCGATGATTCGGTTTCGGCATACTGTAATCTCGGGGTTTTGCGGCTTAAGCGCGCGGACAACCAAGGCGCCGGAATTTTGCTCGATTCCGTAATTGCTCGTTCCCCCGGCCATGTAGATGCGCTATACAATCTTGCGCTCGTAAACCTGGGGATGGATTCGCTCTTGCGGGCGGAGTCCCTTTTCGTCGAAGTGTTGAAGCTTGAGCCGCGCCATTACAAATCGCGATTTAATCTGGCGGTCGTGCTGGGCCGATCCGGTCGTCACCGGAGGAGTCTGGCGGAGTATAAAAAACTTATGGAACGTGATTCGTGCAATGCCGAATTGTGGTTCAATCTTGGAAGATGTTTGACCGAACTCGACAGCCTGCCGCGAGCATTGCAAGCCTACGACACGGCGGTTCGCCTGTCCCCCATGTATCTGGAGGCACTGCTCAATAAAGCCGTTACTCTCTACCGGCTGGAGCGCTTCGAACAGACGAGACTGGTATTGCGGAGATTGATCGAATTAGATGAAACCTATGCCGATGCTTGGTACAACCTTGGACTCACCTTAAAGGCTCTCGGCTCCTCGCGCGAAGCGATAAGGGCATACCGGCGATGCCTCGAACTCGAGCCGGACAACACAAAGGCACTCTACAACACCGCTATAGCCCTGGCCGATCTGGGCGATACCGAAACCGCGGGCAGAGCGTACGAACGCATGCTGATGCTCGAGCCCGGGCACTTGGAAGCACGCAATAACCGGGCCGTACTTCTTCTTCGAGAGCAGCGTTATGCCAAAGCCGCCAAAGCATTTTCGGCGGTTGTGGGGCTGGATACAAATTATGTTACCGGCTGGTACAATTTAGGGCTGTGCGAAAAAAAACTGGCCAGAATGGAGCAAGCACTTTCGGCCTACGAACGCGCTATTGCTCTCGACTCAACACATTACAAGGCGATGATCAATGCGGGAAGTGTTTGCATGGACTTGGGGCGACACGAACGAGCCCGCGAATTGTTTAAACTCGCCCTCAAGGTTCGCCCCAGTTATTGGAATGCCCACCTGAACCTTGCGCGAGCCTACCGTGCTCTTGGTGAGACCCAACGGGCGCTTACGCATGCCGCTACGGCCGATTCGCTCATGCCTGATCGGGCAAGTATTGAAGCACTCTTGGCGAAGCTGGCGGAAAAAACGCACCCACCCCCACGAGACGATCTCCGCGATCCGGAATAGGCAATGAATCCGCCTGAAATGGGCGTTCCAAGGAGGATCGGCTCATTCGGTATGCCGTATCGCTGATAGTATGTGCCATGCGGTGCATATTCGCTTATTAAGCAAGGCGTCAAACACCCGAAGCGCCGCTACGCGTGTTTTCATAAAAAGCCGCGCAATGCGGGATTAGCATGGGTTTTCATGAACGAATTTATAAGGATCGTAGCTACTGTAAATGCGAATGAACAAAGTACTTGCATTCAAGCCGGCAGATTATTTATTGTATCTAATCCGACCGAACACAGAACTGTTGATCTTTTTTGATCCCTGATGGTAGCGGGGAAGACGCAGCAATGAATCGGGACCCGGTAATCGCCGCCGAAAAGCCGGGCGAACTCCCGAACGACGCGCATAAAAGCACATCGGCTGTCGCTTTCGTATTTGATACCGCTCGACGCACAAAAAGCTGAAAACCGTATGCAAAGACTCTGAACCGGGCGTGCCGCCTCTGAATTTCGGGGAGTCTGAGGTGAATTGTTGGAATTGGTCCAATTTTGCCGTTTAGCAGTTTTAGCAATTCATACGGTTTTGGGTTTACCAGGATAGCCGTACCGGAAGGGCGGTAAGTTCAATGGCCGGGGACGCAGGCTCCGGAACATTTAGTTATGCCGGCGGCCGTTTCATAAGCGCGCCGGTAAATCGCTTTGAGGAATCGGTACTAGCGTAGATAGACGCGGAAACGACGGCGTAGAACCGGCTTCGTTGATGGAGGCAATCCCGATGCACAGGAAACCGAAAAATGGATAGATCGGCTGGGAGGCAAGCCCGCTTCATCTCGTTTCAAAAAGAGCATGACCAAGTCGTGTTGGCTTTTTTGCAACAGTTGAATAGTACAATCAAGCCAATCGATTTCGAAGATTGGCGCAAGGAACGGTCGACGCACGGGCACTATGTCGACCTTCTTCACCCCTTTACCGAGCCCGACTGCGCCGCGCTTGTTCAAAAACTGCACACGCAACCGCAACGGAATCCTCTGCTCTGTATAGTGCATCGTAACACGCCCTGGGTCTCTGATGAACTCCTTGCGTTTTGCGATGATTTTGTCTACTGGCCATGTTCAGAAGATGAAATACAGCAGCGTATCGACCGCTTGAAGGGACAGAGTGCATGTTCCGACGAACCGGTAATACGTCAAGAAGACTATGAGAAGTTCGTCGGTTTGCAGCTCGTCGGTCGCTCGCCGGCGTTTCGAAGAGCTTTGGATTTTGTTCGTCAGGCGGCAAAGTATGAATCCCCGGTGCTGATCGAAGGTGAGACGGGGACGGGCAAAGAGATGGTCGCCAGAGCGATTCACTATATAGGAGTGCGCAATGGTGGTCCATTCATCCCGGTCAATTGCGGTGCCATACCGGATGAACTTTTCGCCAACGAACTCTTTGGTCATAAGAGGGGCGCCTATACCGATGCAAATCAGGACCAGATGGGACTGGTGGAACAGGCGGAACAAGGAACGCTCTTTTTGGACGAAATTGAGACATTGAGTCACAAGGGACAGGTCATCCTTATCCGCTTTTTGCAAGATATGGTATACAAGGCTCTCGGTTCAAAGCGACACCGAAAAGGCGACATTAGAATCATTGCGGCAACCAATGTACCACTGGTCGAGATGGTGCACCAAGGCGATTTCCGGCAGGATCTCCTCTTTCGCCTGAACATCCTTCCCGTACGAATCCCTCCGCTTCGTGAACGCTTTGAAGATATTGAACTCCTTGCGCGCCATTTCCTGAAAAAATTCAAAGAACATTACGGCCAAACGGAAAAGTATCTTCATTGCGATTCAATGCGGCACTTATGGCGTTATGATTGGCCCGGCAACGTCAGAGAGATGGAAAACGTTATTCACCGAGCCTTTATTCTGGCCAAGGGAAAGGTCATACGCCCCGCTGAGCACCTTACAAACAAAGTGATTGAGGATCGACCCGCCGGCCAAGGCGACGACCTGCGGGCGGTAGACATCGACGGAACCTTGACTCAAGCAAAGCAGAAAATGGTAACTCATTTCGAGGTTGTCTACCTTACAAATCTTTTGAAGAAGACCGACGGGAACATAACAAAAGCCGCCGCAATAGCCGGAAAAGAGCGCAGAGCACTAGGTAAACTTATCAAGAAGCATGGAATCGACCGCAATGATTGCTGAGACTCTTCCGGTGAATGTGTAGGAGTGATACCACCGATCAACGAATCGTCGTCGAGGCGCAATGCCGTCGAACGCGCGTGTGGCACACCCCGAAACAAATAAGGAAGCGAAACCCTCTCCACTGAAGCCGACCAGGTAATTCCACCAACCCCTTCGTTTCTTTGGGATCCTCTCATCCATATCACGGAACCATGGTGGTAATTCGATCCTTGCCTTCGTCATTTGCCTCGGAACCGCACCCATTTTGACCCACTTGGCGCATGTTGTGTAATGTGTTGATTTTTGGTTGGTTACATCGCCGGTGGTGTCTTTGCGACCTGTTTGCGGCGGGTACATTTCGACCCACCCCTCCTTGGCCTTAAATCCCCCATATTGGCCCCTCCGTTATACTATGCGCCCCATAGGACATGGCATACACCTTGCAAAAAGGAGATACCCGCACAATCATCACAAGGCGTGTGATATAAATGGGAAATACCGATGACAAGATAGTCGGCTTGGCCAACGAAATACTGAAATATCTTCAGGCCCATCCCTATGCCGCGGATACGGCTGAAGGCATTGCCAAATGGTGGATATGGAATCAGCGTATCTCCGAGATGACCAGCAATGTTCAATGGGCGTTGGATTACCTCGTGGGAAAGGGATTGCTGGTCACAAAGCGGATCACGGGAACTGAACTCTATTACAGTGTTGATACGGAATTAGATGTCAAGCACGAAAAAGGAGCGGGAAGTTAGCGGGAGGCAATTAGTAGTGCCGGCGCCTCGGTGATATCGCCGGGGGGGTGAAACGCCGCGACCGCTCTCCGCCGTCCGTCGTCGACGGAATGGGGTTATGGGATAGTTTCTTAGAGCGTAGCGCATAAATGGCAAGAGAAACTGGAGTCTTAGTGAATAGAAGGATTGGGCGTTCGGGGGCATACATGTCGGCTATATCTTTTGCGTGGAGAGAAAGCTGTCGCTTTTCTCCTCCACCTTACTCCCCCCCCATTCCCTCTCCGCGCGCGAAGAGGAGAGCGAATTTTGCAGTTTTTTGCTTTTTTTTTCAACAAATACTCCGGCCGTCCCTTTCTCTGCTTAGGAAGAAAGGGCAGGGGTAGAGGAAGCATCCGCGAAGTGGCGGCTTTCCTCTTTTGTTCTTATTTCACGAGAGTTTGCCGGGAGAAGTGATGGCCGATTATCGAGCAATTTGGGCGGTGAGTGAAGCGATAGTAAATCTGCTTCGTACAAGCGAGCGACCGGCGGAATTGGATGGTGATCTTGATTTCAAGGTGTTTACCGCCAAAGATTTCGGTTCGAATACATTGACGGGTGGCGCTTCGCTTTTCCCCTATCGTGTCTATGTCAACGGAGTTCGGCGTCTTCCTCCGGGCCGCATAGGCGCCGACGGCGAAAGGCTTGGAAATAGATTGCCCTTGGAATTGCACTTTCTGGTAACTATATGGGGTAAGGAATCTTCGCTGCAAAACACCTTGGCGGGGTGGGTTATGCGTATACTCGAGGATACCGCGATCTTGCCGGCGGGCATCCTTAATTCGGTAGTGCCCGGGGTGTTTCATCCCGACGAAACGGTTGATGTCTGTTTGGCGGAACTGCGTACCGAAGATCTGTTTCGCATTTGGGATGTGCTTGGGCTCAATATCTATCAGCTATCGATCCCGTATGTCGCACGAGTGATAGAAATTGACTCAGTACAATCGATTTCCGATGAGGCCAAAGAGGTCGTACAGAGTCGAAAATGGCGTTATGAGCGAAAAGTGGTGGTAAACGGGGGGTAATTATTCTCTGATTTCGTCGATGTCGAGTGCGGGACCGCGCAAAAACTACAAATGCGTTTGGCGGCGCAATGAGGCGCCGAAATACCCAACGTAGCTAAGCGGCGGAGACAAAGCACGGAAGACATAATAG
>WJJU01000453.1 GCA_014729595.1 Chitinivibrionales bacterium | reverse complement strand
GTCGAAGGGCGTGAGCGGTACAACGTTCGTGTTCGGTATCCGCGTGAACGGCGGGGCTTGGGGGGGGGTATCGAGGACTTGGAGCGGATTCTTGTCTCAATACCCTCGGGAGCTCGGGTGCCATTGGGACAATTGGCAAGAATAGTCTATCGGCGTGGACCACAGGTTATCAAGAGTGAAGACACCTTCCTGACAGGCTATGTGCTTTTCGATAAGAAAGCCGACTATGCGGAAGTGGATGTAGTCCAGTCGGCTCAAGGCTATCTGAAAGAGATGGTCGACAGTGGCGAACTCGTGATTCCCGCCGGGATCAGCTATGAATTCGGGGGAAGTTACAAGAACCAGATTCGATCTGAAAAGCGACTGCGGGTAATCCTTCCGGTTGCGCTTTTTCTAATCTTTTTGATTCTCTATTTTCAGTTCAAGAAAATTCCCACGACCCTTCTGATTTTCACCGGAATCGTGGTCGCGTGGTCCGGTGGATTCATGATGATCTGGCTCTACGGTCAAGGCTGGTTCCTCGATGTTGAAATATTCGGCGTTAACCCGCGTGACCTTTTCCAGATGGGAACGATCAATCTGAGTGTGGCGATCTGGGTGGGATTTCTCGCCTTGTTCGGCATAGCCACGGACGATGCGGTGGTCATGTGTACCTATTTAGAGCAGCGGTTCCGCGATACGACACCGTCGAGCGTGGAAGAGGTGCGTAAACTCACCGTGGAGGCTGCAAACAGACGGGTTCGGCCGGCGCTGATGACCTCGGCGACCACCATCCTGGCGCTCTTGCCCATACTAACCTCCGCGGGAAGAGGAGCCGATGTGATGATTCCAATGGCAATACCGTCCTTTGGGGGAATGCTCTTCGAGCTTCTAACCATATTCCAGGCTCCGGTGCTCTACGCATGGCTCAAGGAGCGGCAAGTGCGGCGCCGTCAAAAAGCACGGGCGGAAGAGCGAGTAGCGTAGGAATACGCATTATTCATTGAGACGGACTGTTTTTTGGGCACCGTAACGACTTTTCAAACAGCCCGCGCGAATCGCGGTTAAGGTAACCCCATCGTTGCAAAAGTTCCTCGGTATTCAAGCGAGAGGCGGGGAGGGGACCCGAAAACCATGAGGGCCGAAGAGCACGGCAGTCCAAGATGGGCTGCCGCCCCAAGCATGCTCGCGCCGGCGGCGCAAAAGAGCCACACTAGGACGGTGTGAATGGACGCTTCCCGGGGCCCGCGCCGGTGATTGTGTTACCTTGACCTTGTAGTTATCGCTCACGCCGATGGCTCAGTTGAATAGTATCACCGTCTACATCGTACCCTTCTTCAACACTCAGGTCTAGTGGGATCGAACCCGCCCGAGAGAACCGCCGGGTCCTTAACAACGGAGCTTAAGGTCGGCGCTTTGTTCCGCTTCCGCTTGAGTCCTCAACTTGGTTCGATACCAAGGTCCCGGGCTCAAAACGGGAGGACTCCTCGCACAAGGCCGACTCGCGCAAGCTTGCGACAAAGTACATTTGGTCGTATTTTTAGACGGCCACCCGTATGAATCAATGGAACTCGCCGAATTCTCGAGCGGTAGCCGCAATCTTACGGTACCGTTCATATAATTCAATATTATCGCGTTTTCGATAGCCCTGCGCGACAATCGAGCACCGCTTTACAAGCGTGTCTACGACCAGCCTCTTTTTTCGGGCATCCAAGTGGTTACCTTTGAGTAAATCCAACAAAGCCCGTATGCGAAAACGATCGAGTCCCATAACCGACGCCGAGAGCTGGTCCTCGTGCCCCCCATAGCGGATCATAAGTTTCTCCGGGATAAGTCCCACCGGATATCGGGCGGTGATCTTTAGCCAAAGATCGTAGTCTTCGCAGGCGGGGAGAGATTCGTTGAATCCTTTGAACTCATCGAATAAGGTACGCTGCAAGATTACCGATGAGGGGGTGATCATACAGCGCTGAAGACTAACGGCGAATATGTCACCGGCTCGCTTGATGTGCGTTGCTGGAGGATTAACCTTTTCCCCTTTGCGGATCCACTGTTCTTCGGTTTGGGCGATACGATATGCCGGGTTGGCGTCAAGCCAGAGGATCTGTTTCCGGAGCTTTGAAGAGAACCACTGGTCGTCGGAATCAAGGAAAGCAATCCAGGTCCCACGGGAATGCTTTACACCGGTATTGCGCGCGTACGAGACTCCATGATTGGTGTTGAGGCGAATGAACTGACAGTTGGGGTTTCCTCCAAGCAGTCCCGCAATCACCCGACCGCCGGAATCCGAAGAACCGTCGTCAACGACGATCAGCTCATAATCCCGATAATCCTGAGCAAGTACCGATTCGATTGCCCGTTTAATGACGGAAGCCCTGTTGTAGGTCGGTATGATGACTGACACGTTCGGCATAGCGTTACCGATTCACTCGACTATTTCTTCAAGAAACGCAAGTGAGCGGTAATCGTTGCGGATCTCGAAATGGTAGCGACAGAAATGTGTTAAGAGGCGCGTAATGCGTCGCAGATCGCGCCCAATATTTTGTTCTTGGATCTCGGTAATTTCGCGTTTTCGGCCGGTCAACGTATCAATAACGACCGAGGAAACGAATCGATTGGTTTTGTCCTTTACGCCGCAGCTCGCGCATTGAAGTCCGCCGGCGGCGATATCCAGCTCTCCGCCGGAAGGCAAAATGTCTCCACACACAATGCACCGCTCCAGACCGAGAGCGAATCCGAGCAAGGCGGGAAACCGGTGGAGGAACCGCCACAGCGCAAAGGGATAAGCTTGAGATTCGGTGCACGATTCGAGGTAATGCAGAAATTTGGCGAAAAAGCCGAAAAGCTCGGGGTGCGGGTCCGATACTTTTATGCCCGAAAGCGCAACCTCGAAGGCAATATCCCTTACAGCGGTTCTGAGTAATGAAGCGCGCGTTTCCGGGAACGCTTCGAGTACACTTATGTTTCCCAGTGTATGAAGCTCGCGGTTGGGTCGAAAGTAGACAAATGTCTCCACCAGAAGGCCGCGCTCCAGAAGTGTCGACGCTCCCCGTTTGCGACTCCGTATCCCGCGAGCAACACCGTGAATCAGCCCGGTTGACTCAGTGAACAGATACACGATCGCACTGGATTCGCGGAAAGGAAGAACTTTGAGTATGTAAGCGTGGGTTTTGGTGGCAGTCATGGTATTGCGGATCGGCGGGCGTCACGGTCTTTTATTCAAACCGGAGCGCAAATAGGTTCGGCCCGCCCGGAAGGGGTTGCCCGTATCGGGCGGAATGCCGATGTTTCTCTAAAAGATCTATCGAAACGACACCACCCGTACTCAATCCCGCGGATCCGACGCAATAATATCGTCGCGGTTTCCGCCCCGGAATATGCGAAGCCAGTTCCATTTTTTTAGTTGATGCGGAATTGCGTAGCGGTGATTGGTTCGTTTGAGCTGGTCCGGGTTTACCATGCCGGCCGACATCACCGTTTTTACCGCGGTTTCTACACTCATGTCAAGTTCGATGATCTGCGATTCGGGAAGAAATAAAAGAAAACCGCTTGTGGGATTCGGAGTGGTAGGCACGAAAACGCTGACAACGTCGGAAGCGGTTTTGCGCTGAATTTCTCCCATGGTTTTCGAGGTGACGAACGCCACACAATAGCTGTCCTTTTTTGGGTATTCAATCAGAACCGCCTTTTCGAAGAGGCGCTTGTTCCCGCTCACGACGGCATCAAGTACTTGCTGCACGCCAAGGTAGAGCTTGTTGAGCATGGGAATGCTCGAAATGATCGCATTACCCGTATCGATAACCACTCTTCCCACATAATTCTTAGCCCCCAGCCCAACAAAATAGGCAATGACCACAACCAGCAACGCCCCTACTCCCGGCACCCACTCTTCGGGCATGAACGGTAGTATGACATGAAAAAACGAGGGGAGAATCGAATCAACAAGCGTGAAAAGCCTGAAGAAAACGTATAATGTCGTGACCAAAGGGATCAGAAGGAGGACCCCCGCGACCACGTTGGTGCGAATCTGCCGAATAGTTGCGAAACTCATACGCTACCGTTCTCGTTTTTCCTTTTTGTTTTCACCGACAAATTTATATACCGTTTCGTCCTTGCGTGCCATACCAAGTTTTTCGCGGGCGATACGCTCAATATACAGTGTGTCCTTTCTCAATCGCACAATTTCGATTTCAAGTGAATCGATAGTTTGATTGAGCATTTTTACCTCGCGCTCCATCCGTCGAACACGTTGGTGTGAGCCGAGCAACGCCAAGATCCCTTCATCACCGGCAAAGAGAAAACAGATAAATCCCAAAACGACGATACCGATAATCCACCGGCCGATTTTCATCGCTATACCCGCACAAACTGTTGGCCGGCGACCTGTTGCACCAGACCCTTAAGTTCAAGATTCAAAAGAATGTCGAAAAGCTCGGACATTACACGCGTACTCCGTTCCGCGATTTGATCCAGTCGAAGGGGTTCGTCCGCTATATGTTCAAAGACCGCTCGTTCGCCGGCGCTAAGTAACTCCGCCGCGGGCCGGATAGTACGTTGTGGGGTTGAGACACGCGGAGGTGCCGGGATTACCCGAATTGCTTCAGTCACATCGCACGCATTCCTAATCGGGACGGCTCCATTGCGAAGAAGCTCAAACGTTCCTTCGCTTTGTTGCGAAAAGATGGAGCCAGGTAGAGCGAAAATTTCTCTTCCTTGCTGAAGCGCATAATGCGCCGTGATCAAGGCACCGCTGCGCCTGCCCGCTTCAACAACAATTACCCCCGCCGAGAGCCCGCTGATAATACGATTGCGACGAGGAAAATTGTAAGGCTCCGGGGGAGTGCCGACGGGGAATTCCGAAATAATCGCTCCTCGTTCCAGAATGCGCTCGCCGAGCTTCCGGTTGGTTGCGGGTGTAATCCGGTCTATCCCCGATCCCAACACGGCAATCGTAACTGCGTCGCCGTCGATACATGTCTGATGAGCGATCGCGTCGATGCCCAACGCAAGCCCGCTTACCACCGTCACATTCCGCTTCACCAAATCGCGCACAAGATGCGCGGTCGCTCGTTCGCCGTAATTGGTCGGGCGGCGAGTACCGACCACACCGACGGCATGCCTCTCAAAGGCTCGTGGAT
>WJJU01000042.1 GCA_014729595.1 Chitinivibrionales bacterium | reverse complement strand
GCCGACAAGCGCTCGCTACACTGAAGGTCGATTCCTGGCACAGACTACACGTTTTCTCGATCCGGAACTCTATAACAAAGGAATAGTAATTACGGTAGCGGGTACCGTGACCGGCGCCAAAACGTTACCGCTGGGCGAAACCACATATCGCTACCCGGTCATAACCATCAGGGAACTCGAGGTGTGGACGGGAGATCTCTATCGAGACGGCGATTATTATTACCGTCGCCCGCAATGGTGGGGACCGTACTATGGCCCATATTATCACTATCCTTACCCCTATCGCCATTATCGATACCATCAGACGCCCGGTGTTTCGCGCGATCAATACAAGGTGGAACCGTACCGCCGGGAAGATAGCATCGGGATAAAGGAGTAATCGTCCGGGTTGTTGAATTGAATTTCCGCGCAGCGATCAGCGCTTATCGTCCGAGCCGCGCTTTCCGGCGTAGAGTTCGAGCTTTACAAGGCGTCCGTCAAGCGGCCCGTTGAATAGTTGCTTTTTGAATGAGGTGTGCAATCCGAGTTCCGGAATCAGCGCGCGATCGCCCAAATAGACATAGGCGGTAGAGCCGGTACAGCGATTCTTGAGAAAGTCACCGAATGCCTTGATGAGCTGTCCCGCAAGGCGCGGATCACCCATGCGAAGGCCATAGGGCGGATTGGTGACAATTGTACTGTTATGGATGTGGTCGATACGAGAGAATTCTTTGCGCGATAAGCGCACCCGATCACCTCCCGGTAATCGCTCCAAATTCGAGCAAGCGATCCTTACCGCCTTAGGATCCCGATCACTGCCGGCGATTAATCCCTCGGGCAGTTCGCGTATGTTTTCGTTTCCCGCTTTTTTCACATTCGCCCACACCTCGGGGTTGAAATCCGGAAGATTTTCAAAACCGAATCGGGCACGAAGATAGCCGGGAGGGATGCGGCGATAGCGCATGACCGCCTCGCCTAAAATAGTACCGGAACCACACATTGGATCATAGAGAGGCCGCTCCCCGTCCCAATCGCTAAATGCGATGATGGCGGCGGCGAGCGTCTCCTGCAACGGCGCTTCGCCGCCCTCGGTACGATAACCGCGGCGATGAAGAGCGCCGCCGGAAGTGTCGATACTGATCGTGGCGCGATCATTTTCGACATGCAGATTCAGCCACACGGCGGGATTTCTGGTATCTACGCTCGGACGCTTACCCCGGGTACCCCTGAAATAATCCGCAACACCATCCTTTAGGCGAAATGCGGCGAACTGCGAATGAGTGATTCGGCTGTTGGCAACATTGGCGACAACAGCGAACGTGCCGTCGACGTTGAGGACCCTCTCCCAGGCAATACCAAGCGCCTTAGTATAGATTTGATCCGTTCCAACACACTTGAACTCCACTATGGGAGCCAGAAAGCGGCTGAAAAAGCGTGAACAATAGTTGACCCGATATAGAGTTTCGTGATCGGCGTTAAAATACACTCCTCGGTAGGCTTTTTGGATCTTGTGAGCGCCAAGTTCGCGAAGTTCGGCTTCGCCAAGTTCCTCCATTCCTCGTGAGATTTGCCCAAAAAATCGGCCCTCACGCTCGTACAAGAATGTACGCAACGGCTTCGCGTCGGGACGCGGAGCGGGTGGTCGGTAGCCTGGTTGCTGAGATCGCGGAACGCCATAAACCCTTTTGGGACGAGGTTTGCGCCGTTCCCAACCACGTTCATGCCGTCGCCCGTCCTGCGAGCCATGCCTCTGAGTCATTGTGAAATAACACCTATGCAAAAGAAGCGAGGCGGAGCATGCTTTTCCGGCACCCACTTAGAAAAAAAAACACATACAGAGGTGCCGACAAGCGGAGTCCACCATCCAAATCGGTACTCCCCCGATCGTTCATCGAGCCGACTCGCATTGCATACAGTCCTACCTCTGCAATACACATTGTACTTGTGGAACAAGGGTGGGTAACGGTGAGAGCGGAAAGGCTCCCAAAGCATGCGCCCAGAGAGCCTGGTATTCGGAGATGGTGGAGCTGAGGGGGCTCGAACCCCTGACCTCAACGCTGCCAGCGTCGCGCTCTCCCAGCTGAGCTACAGCCCCAATCGAGTGCATAGAATATACTTGATGTAGTCGTTGAGGTCAATAGATCCGCCCTACGCCTCCCCTCCGAACCCGCTCGGCCCCTTCCCCCCCTCTTAGTTGATGAGGGACACGAATGGCCTTATAAAACTCTCCGGAGCGCTTTAACCAACAAGAAAACATGCGTTCCGCCAAGGATCGCCGCATTATTCCTGCTTTAAGCCGGGAGTGAGAGATCCGTTTATCATGCCGGTCATAGCCGCCTGTTTCAATTGCTCATTACCGTAAACCGCGATTTCGACTCGTCGATTGGCCTTGCGCCCTTCTCTCGTGTCGTTTGAAGCCACCGGTTGCTCCTCGCCCCTGCCAAGAGTATTAAGCCGTTCATCCATCACCCCTTCTTTACGGAGGAAATCCGCCACCGCCGCGGCTCTCTTTTCGGAGAGCTTCATATTGTATTCGGAAGGACCGACTGCATCAGTATGCCCCACAACAAGAATTCCGGTTTCGGGGTACCGGTTAAGTGTCTCCGCCACTTCGCGGAGCACCTCATGCAGGTCGGCTCTTAGAGCGTCGGAGTCGAATCCGAACAGCACCTGAGAATCGAAGGTGATCCATACGCCCTCTCCGACCTTTTTCACGCCGACCGCTTCAACATTCTCGCCGCCAATACCGCCCAAATCTCCGGCGAGTCTCTCCATCCCGTCGTCCTCGTCACCTTCATTACTTTCATCGCTTTCTTCAATCGCCTCGGCTTCCTCTTCTATTATTGGAATATCAAACGGGTTATCTTCTTTGGCGACCCTCTCTTCTTCCGGCGGGCTTACAACCTCCGCCGCGGCCTCTTCGTCCACCGGCACGCATGTACGCAGCTTGTCGGCCTTTGCGCTCATATAGGAACACACCGCAACATCGGCGGCCGCTCCTACGCCGACGCCGAGAGCGGTAGTCACCAATGTAAACTGTGGTCCCGCACCCAGATAGATTCCCGACGTAAGCCCGCTTGCGCCAAGCACTATCGTCCCCCCACCATACTGCGACGCACACCCGCCTAATACCGTTAAGTAAGCGGCAAGCGCGCCCCCAAGCAACGTTGCCTTTCTCGTGGCGCTCATTCTTTCTCTCCTTGTTTAGAAGTTCCCCATGTCACGCTATGCTTGATTTTTTGCAAGTTGCGTGCCATTTACATATTCATTTTAGTACGAGAGCCCAATCTAATTGAGCCGTCATTCACCCCATGCGTCCGGCTCGGCCCTCCGCGGTCCGCTTGGCGGCGTTCTCTACGTTTTAATACGCCCCGATTCAGGTGCAGTACATTTATCACACCGGCATCTTCAAAAACGCAGAGGGACGTCAACCGTCAGCTCCACACGCCCGTCCCCGTCTTCTCCAAGCTTGAACCCATAGTCAATCGCGAACAAAGCGTCCGAAACCACAAGGCGAAATCCCGGCCCCGTCGTCCAACGCAGTTCCTCCAAGTCAAAATCTTCGATTTCACGCCATGCGTTTCCGGCATCCACGAAGGCGGCGCCATAGAGCTGCTTATACAAACGTATCCGCATTTCAACAACCGTTATAACCAACGCCGCCTCCGCCCCAATTACTTCACCACGTATATTACGCGGCCCCAGCTCGTCGCGCTCATAACCTCGTACCGACCGCACCGGCCCTTGCCCTATCGCCAACAACACTTGCGGCGGGACCCCTCCCTCATCGCGTCCATAATCCGTCACATAGGCGAAATTTACTCCCGCGAAAAGATCGGCCACCAATTGCGGAACTGGCACGTATCCCCGCACATCAAACCATAATCGAAGGTATTGAGTTGTTCCCATTCCGCCAAGCCCGGCAAGTTCAGTCTGTAATCGAGCCATCAAGCCGAACACGGGCGGTACGATGCTCTTTCGACTATCCAGGGTTATCATTCCTCCGATGCTAAGCGTCGTTTCCTCTTCAACGTCTTCATCGGCAACACTTCCCGGCGGTGTTTCTACACTTTCGCTCCTTTCCCCCCCCCACCAAATACGATATCCGGCGTAAGGTCCAATTCCCGCGTTAACGCCGATATTCCCTCCGCCGAAAAAACCCTTATATGTTTCTTCATCACGTTGCTCCGCAAAGCCGGTTATCGTTGCGCGGACGGGTAGCACTGGAAATCTTTGGGTTCCATAGCTTAATTCGGCCCCCCTTATTATCGAGGATGCTTTTACGCTGAGTTCTATGCGATGCCCCAAGCCAAAAAGGTTTTGATAGCGAGTGGCGCCGGAGAACACGAATAGACCGAATGGATCGAACCCCGCGGAAATGCGATAGCCGAAATCGTCTTGTCGCAATAGATCAACATAAACCGGAAGCCGTCGTACGGCACCCGGGCGCGGGTATAAAGAGGTATCCTGCACTTCTACGGCAACACCGGTAAAAAGTCCCGTCCGAAGCAGCCTTCGGCGCGATGACCGCAGTTTACCCAGCGTCAGCGTATCACCTTCACTAAAGGTTAACTCGCGCAATACAACTCCCCTACGAAGCCCGCCGAGGTCGGAGATAATTATCTCACCGACAATAACTTTCGGTCCTTCTTCGACAAAGAAGGTAACGGCCGCGCCGTCAAAATTCGGATCCAAGCGTCGCAGCGGCGTCACATCGGCCGCGGTGAGCCCGCGTTCCGCCAATGCACGTTCCAATCGCAATGCATCTTGTTCAATTATCGAGTCGATAAGCGCGTCGCCTTCGCCGATTTCCACGTTTCCTAAAAGCACCGAATCATCGACAACCACCGCGCCTTCTATGCTTACCGAACGCACGAGGGTTCTCTCTCCTTCATCAATATCGATCTCAATTGCAACACTTTTGCAAAAATCATCACGGACAATCGATCCAACACCTATCCGTGCACGATAATATCCCAGATCTTCATAAGCTCTACGAAGAGAATCCAAATCATCAAAAACCACTGAGCGATCGAATCGATATTCACAAAGGATGCTCGGCGCACGGCTGCGCATACGGTCCAGCAAGGCCGATCGCGACAATGCCGTATTTCCGTTAAATGTTATCGAACCGATCGTCCAGGAACTCTCCCCCGCCTGTTCTTTACATAGAGTCGTACATCCCGACAACAAGAGCACGACAAGGGCTTTTGAAGCTTGTATCAACAAACGTTTCACCTTCTTGCAAATAATAAAGGTACCTGCCGCCGACATAATCCAAACGTCGCGCCTTACACCAGTTAAATCGACTGCGAACGGACGTTACCGCACGCCTCGCAAACGCTATAGTGATACCGCGTAGGCATGGCCTATATCAACCGGTAACCTCACCGGAGCCCGTACGACAAAACGCGGGCATTACGCAATTGCTTCACAACCACTATGTTCACCCCTATCGTTGCATAAAAATCCGTTTGACATTTGTTTAAGTGATTTAATTATGTGAACATGTAGCCAAGGTTGTGTCTTTTTCCTAATTTCACCACCGGTGAAATCAGGAAATCTCAATTCATGCAATACGGAATTTTTCCCTCCGGGAAAGCCTCTCGCATCCAATCGCAACGCTTTCGCGGGACTCGGCATGCGTTGCCCTACCCGCCGCTAGCTTAATCACCAAGGATCTTTTGCACCGATGGGGCAAACCCGACGACAATGCTCTAACATGCAAGCCTTGTGCCATGGATCATGGTCGGGGCCGGCACGGCGGTTGCGCTTTGTCTATTATGACAATTCCGTTTTTTTAACCACGGCTTATTACTTATTACAATGAACGTAAGCGCCGCATCAGAGTTCGTTTATGCGCAGAAAGCATCTACCGGCGTATCTATCCGGCAGGCTCAGCATCAATCAACAACCGCACCGTTGCTTATATGTCGAACAGTGTCCACAAACCATATGCTATTACGGTGCGGGAGAGAGGGAAGGGAGAATTTGATGAATTGCGGACGGTCAACCATTGCTCGCACCTCCGCCTTCGTCGCGATTTCGCACCTTGTCTTGGCGACGATCACGGTCTACGCCGGAAACTACTATCCGCGTAGTGGTCCTACCTTTTCATTGGGAATACGAAGCGGTATAACCGCCTCTACATTGTGGGGGCATGGATCATACGTTTTAGAAGACGAGTTGCGGGGAAATTTCTTCCAACTTGGCGATAATGCCCGATGGGTGCTGACGGGCGGATTGTACCTCGCTCTTCATTTCAGCGATTTCGCGGCACTACAAACAGAGATCAACTATTGCGGCCTCGGCAAACGCTATGAAGGAATGTCAAGTATTACCGGAGATAATGAAACAATCGACATCCATCTTGATTATCTGATTATGCCGATCATGCTCAAACTCATGCTTCCATTTACCGGCGACAACTTCAGGCCGTACCTGGCCGTCGGACCGTATTTGGGTGTTAGACTAAACGCGCAAGTGAAGAAGGTGGATCAATTGAATGAAAACATAAACGACTTGGGAATTTTGAACGCCTTTCGCCATGAGTCGGCGGCGAATGGTGAAACCCGGGGAGTAGATGTCGGCTCCATATTGGGCATCGGTGTAGACACACGACTTGGTCCCGGCTATTTTGAATTCGGGGTCAGAGGGCTTCTGGGCTTCGTTGGTGTTTTCGACGAAGACACATTGGGAGCGAATGCCGAGGAAATACGTAATGCCGCGCTTTGGTTCACAGGCGCCTATCATTTTGAGTTCTGAGAACCCAACCGTTGCAAAAGGTCCCCGGTATTCAAGCGCGAGGCGGCGTGGAAAATCGAAGGCAGTGAAGGCCGAAGGGCACGACTGTCAATACATTGCCGCCGCCCGAAGCATGCTTACGCGGACGGCGCATAAGAGCTGTGAAAGGTAAGCATTCCAATACCCGGACATCTACGACTCCGGTAATGAAAGCGGGGAACTATGACAAAGTATCGGGTCACCGGCCCCAAGCTCACGACAACAATAGCAAATATCTTTTTCGCATTCGCCGTCGCGGTTCTTTTCAGCCGATGCGCTTTTCAGCAATCCGATCGGCTTCAAAGGCAAGGCGATGCAAATTACATGTTTTCGGTGCGATTTCTCTACCGATATTTCATTTTTCAAGATCGACTTCCCGATGATCCCCTGTCTTTTATTTCACCGGGGAAACTCTACCAATCGGTTCAAGAGCCTTATACTATGTACCTTAGTCCCAATGTCGCTCGCGCCGTTCTTGCCGGTCTCGAGACGCGCATGACCGCTCTCGGCGTCATTCTTACCCCGGGCCAAACAGGCCAAATTGTCAGCGATGTTCACCCCTCTTCTCCCGCCGACAAATCCGGTTTGGCGGTCGGCGACACGATAATATCCATAGACGATGTAACGCTGACGAATCTTCCCGTCGAACGCCTGGCCCGCCTTCTACGCGGTAACGTAGGTACAGAGCGGGACATCGTGATCGGTCGGATTACCGGTCGCATAGAAAAAACCATCTCATTATCCAGCTTCCTTGCACCTTCAGTCTTCGTTGACAGTCTCACCGAAGCAATCGCATATATTTACATAAGCTCATTTTTGAGCACCTCCGAAGGCCTGAAAGGGACGCAGCGTGAGTTCGCCGAAGCATTGCGCGCATCCGCATGGTCGTCGTCGCTCATCCTCGATCTTCGTGGAAACGGCGGAGGCGAACTCACCCAATCGGTCGGCGTAGCACGGGAACTCTTATCACGGGGCGAATCGATTATACGAATCGTTGAGCGTGTTTACGATACCTCGGCAAACGTGAGCTTTACTCGAGACACAACATATCGCGCATCACGCGATGGTATTGCCAAAGACCGCGAGATCGTCGTGCTTATGAATGAATCAACCGCAAGCGGTGCGGAATTGGTTATCGCGGCATTGCGTGACAATCGCCCCGATCTTGTCTTGGTCGGCGGAACAACCTTGGGCAAAGCCAGAGCACAGGTCCTGTCAATTACACCCAACACAAGTCTGGCGCGCGTAACCAATGCCATACTCCTCCCCACTCGCGGCAAGCCATACGATCGCGCGGGTATAGTCCCTACCGTTCCGATTTCAGACAGAGCCAACACACTGCGGATCGCAACACTGCTTGCCCAAGCAGGCCAACAAAATACTTATCCGCCGGCTCCGGCAAGTCTGCGGCGCATCGCGCTCATCAGAATGCTTTACGGCCCCGGGCTTCAGGCCCCATTGGCATTGTATCATAAAATTTGCTTACGTACCCCGGAGTAATCGGTTTCCGCTCCTTGTTAGTTCGGTATCGCCTTTAAGTAGCGTCGGGAACGAAAGCTCGTGAACCGCCCGGACATAGTCCGGTTTTGAAATGGTAGGTTTTTTGTTTCGAGACGTCAGCGACTAAGCCCGGCCAGGGTAAGCGAACCGTCGACCTCACGACGCAGGTAAACGCACAGGAGGGGGCTGATTCGTTCACCGTCTCGAACAGTCCTGATTTTCACAATCGCATACGTATCCGCAATGGAAGGCATTTCGAGCGCGGGAAGGCTAAGACGAGTCTTCGTTTTTACCGCCGACGTACAAATTGGACAGCCATTCAGTAAGTTGATCGCGTAGCTATACATGGCCCCTTCCGGGGCCTCGAGACCGTCGACTATCGCTCTGTCCTTGAAACTAAGCTCATAGTCTCCGCCGCTCAACCGATGCAATTTAAACTCGTCCAGAGGGTTGACTTGCGAGTAATACCGGCGTCCGATTTTGTCACGCCGACGTACCAGAATTTCGGCAATATGGGCGGCAACCGTCGGGTCGCGGTATTGGCCTTCGGCCGCCGCCGCGTATAGTTGCTTATCCGAAAACGACATTACTATTCGCGCCGCCCAGTACCCGTCCCCATCGGTAAGGTTATCGAAAGCGAGGCTTGGATAGAGGAACCGATACTCGGCCGGCTTAAATGTCCGCGCTTCCCACGTTCCCGCGGCCGGATAAGCAATGGTATCCCACCTTTCGTAAAGCGGGTAGTAAGCACCAAGTGTCGCGATTCTCGTCAGCACCCTCCACATATCGAAAAAATATTCATGGCCGTACAAACGCGGCATGGGCCCGTCGGTGCTTGCGCCCAATGTCCCGCCAAAGTCAATTAGGTAGTGTCGTACATAGCTTTTACCGTCGACGGTTACATAGGTATCGAAAGTATTACCGTAATTAATGTCATAATGATTGATCCAGGAAGCTACCACCCGCAACCCGCGTATTTCACGTCGATGCTCATGGGGGATGAAATCGTTGGGGTCGTCAGGTCGCGTTCCTTTAAGCTTCCACCCGCCCAGCGCTTTACCCTCGATATATCTACTGGCGACTCCCCGCACTTTACCGTTAGCAAAGGCATGGGAAAGATCGAAAACATTTTGAAGATCTTCAGCGGTCATGGGACGCTCTCTTCCCCATCGTCCCTCAATCATTATATCCTTTTCCGGAAGCTTCACGATGTTTGGATCGAACTCCGTGACGTAGTTTTCCGGAACTCGATACCCCGCAGCGTACATTATTTTCGTGCTGATCACCTCCGCCCCGGATGCCAATTCGGGAAACCCTCTTGGATCAAGCTTAATTACATACCGTTCTCCTCGGTCGTCGATTATGTGAAAACCCGGTGAATCACCCTCGTTCTTGGCCCGAAAGATGGTCCAGGTTCCAGTAGTATCGGGTCCACCGACGCTGTTGGGTCCTCGGGCAATCTCCTCGACCGTCATCCGTTTTTTTCCGTTCCTATTTTCGAACCAGCTTGAGTTCGGCACTTCTCCCATCGCATCGGTATTCAATGCTTTATATGGATTCCCCGTCGCAAGCCGTACACCGCGCCCTAAGTCGAAACGGCGAAGAAGAGTGGCATTGGCAATTCTTTTAATGTTTGTTGACGGCACGTGATGATCGAGGGGCTCAGGCATGGGGATATGGCGATTATCGCTTGGTATGGAATCCGTTCCAAGAAACGTACAAGGCTTACAGTTTGCCGTCACGTTCACCGATGCAATCATTAACAATACTATTGCCGTTGGAATATTCATTTTGAGCTTTATGCAGTTTTCCCGGCAATGATTCGAAGGTGCCGACCTTACCATCCCACATCAACAGTCAATCGGAATTCATCCTTGCCGAAAGCCGCCATTATGCTTCCTAAATAAACTTGGTCATCGTGAATCCGCAGCCCCCCGCCCACCCCAAGCCGAAAATCGTCCCATTTCGCGCCGGCGAATATGTGCTCTTGCACCTGTCCCGCATCAACAAAAGCAACGGCATCCACCTTGGACAGCACATTTTCCCATATAAGGTACCGGTATTCCGCGGAAAGAATGAGCATTTCATTATCCCTGAATCGCGCGGTCGTATATCCTCTCACGGTACCTTCTCCGCTGAACTTGCTAAGCGCGAATAACGGTACACTACCGCCGCCAAGGCCGTGAACGGTCGCATAAGCGGAGCGAAGAACAAATACACGGTCCCCAAACCACGGCGCCGCTAAATAAAGGCGCATGTCGGTGCCTGTTGTCCAGTAACTAAGCCGCTCTCCCGTCAGCTCCCATACAAGCGCACCACCAATCACCACCCACAGCCCGCCCGTGGGTCGATGCCTATTAGCCCGAAAATCCAACTCAAGGCCAACACCCGGTCCCAGAAACAAGCCCCCACTCTTGAATCCCGGCAACCGGTCGGTATCGAAAACTTCTTGCGTAGCCGGTTCATCTTCGTGCTTACTTTCAAATATGAACACCTTATCAAATTGAATACCCGCTGCCGTACGCAAATAGTCTTTCGGCGCCGCCGCAGTCATCAACTCCGAATCGATTGTCGCAAGACCGAATCTGGTTTCGTCATCCTCGGCATTATCCGGACCTATGCCGAAAAACGATCGATCGGGGATATATTCATAATCCACGCCGATACTATAGTTCATGGGTAACGCAAAAGGAAAGGTGTTGTTCATAGACAATTCAAATCCATGTCGATTCCGCGTCCCGTATGTTCCTGTAATCTCGAGTTCGGAAGCGTCCCTCCATATCCCCTTTTTTCGGTAGCTCACCCCTAATCCCGTGCGTGAAGAATATGCCGGCGCAAGAATCACCGTAGTATCCTCCACGACAAATATCAGGGAGAGGATTCGTTGAAGAGTTTCTTGACGGTGTAAAAAACGGTAGGTGCCGGCTATTGCCTCGGTAGTTATTATAAAGGGAGCGCCAATCAACCAACCGGGGACCGAAAGAACATACTCCCACGGTTCACGAGCCCTTCGTACTTCAGGGAATGGAATCGAATCAACAAGAATCGCCGTATCGGACTGTCGGGCATAGGATGTAACCGCCGGAAGCATTATGCCCAAAGTGATGAAACAAAATCGCCGAAGGCTCAACGTATGACGGGCACCACAAATGCATTGGTCACAAATATACCGGTGTAACAAACGCATCCGCCTCATAGGTTCTCTCATTCACTAGATGTCATCTCTGAAATACTCGCGCCGGCCCATCGGGCGGGACGAGACCATCCTGCTCACGCCTCCCCCGTCATGGTGGCGCCCGGCGGGCCGCCTTCGTTCCACAAGCGGGATCTCCGCCCAACCACGGGCTCCGTATCGCCGCTCAATCGTTACAAATGGTCGACCTGCGCCTCAGTGTTACTGCCGTTTTGGAGCATAAGGAAAACGATTTATAGGGGATCAAACCTTTATGTCTCTTGTGCTCTCGCCCCTCATTCCCGGCCCCGTCGCGCACCGCTGTCCCGCTTGCCGGAATCCGTATTTATGAGACGGTTTCCATATGTTTCATTTACCGAGAGAAGCGGCGCAACTGCAGGCGAATCATGAGGCGCAACTATAGTGCCAAATACGGCTTGCCCTGCGTTCTATTCGCCGGTACATTTTAACATTAAGTAATGTACACTAAGAAAGTACATGAACAACAGCGGATCCTTTATGGCACGTCTGTTGCAAACAATTCAAGTACGCATGCATTGTTCCGATGGGTAGTTGCCGCTCAGAATAGACTTTTTCTTAACGCCATTTCGACAAAAGCCGGTATAGTACCGTTAAAAACCGCGAAAGCAAATAGTTTTAGGCTATTTTGACAATTACCGTCGGTAAAATGCACTTTAGATCGAGGATTGTTTAAGTAAGGAGAGTAGTATGTCCCGAAACATTCTCATTGTCACAATATGCTTTACTCTATCGTTTCTTATGCCCGGATGCCTTGGTTTTTCAGTAATCCGCAGAACCGCGGCAAGAACTATTGTGGGTAATACGATCACCGGGCCCAGCACGATACCGCCTTTTGCGACCGTTCAGGGGGCGATGACTTCATTGGTGGCCGGCGGAGCCGCCCGTATGGTTACCACGGTCGCGTCAAGCGTGTGGGGCCCCGGTTTCTGTGCGTGTGAAGACGGCCGGTACAACAATTTTGACGGCTTTGAAGGCGCCGATTCGACGGATACCGCCACATCGGATGAGGTCAGCCGCGACGCGCGATCCACGACGCCGCTACCTAAAGTTTATCCATCTGGCGCAAAGCCCTCGGAGAAATGAGTGGTTCGTCTATCTCATTTCCACCGCAATCATTTTTGCCGAAATTAATTCCTGGTGCGAAGGCTCGCACCTCGTGACCTACGTTTATTACTCCGAGCACTATTTGTGTTAAGGGGCCAACCAGGGAAAACCAGACCTAAAGGTCAGGTCACACGCCATCAATTATTTGCAACCCTGCTCGGAGTAATAGAAGGATAAAGCACGAGTGCGACATGCCATTTCCCGCCGGTCATAAAGTGTTGGAACCATAGCTGGATGTTTATGGCTTCGCCGGCCATCTTGTATCTTATTTAGTATGCTTTCGTAGTATGCTTTCGCATAAGCCTTCTCCGCCTCCGGCGTGCGTATCCCCAAGCATACCGTTCGCTCTAAAATGTTCCCCACGTCCGACGGCGCCTGTTTAAACGCATCACGGTGTACGAGGTAATCGTAATCCGCGTGCTATTGCTCTAACTCGGAAATATCCTTTTTTTGTTTCCAGGTTCCTTCCTTAGTCTTAAAGTAAATTCCCGGCCCGGCGTCGTCGAAAACTCTTTGCGCGTTTATTCTCCCGACGGCTTCGGCGGTTGTTCCCGTATCCATTGCTATTATGTCATACAGCGCGCGTCTGTCCGCATTTTCCGCCTTAATCAATTCTTGAATCTCCTGGTCCTTTGCCGCTTGCGCCGTCACGGATTCGACATAGCCGCGGTACGTTTCTCCGACGGATCCCCGGGTTTTCCTCTTCTGCAGCTCCGCATAGCGTTCTTTCATACTTTCCCGAATTTCGGTCTTGCTTTGAGCCGTTGCTCCGGCTCTGGGACCGAGCAAAACAGCAAGCAAGGCATAAAAAAGGACATACCGATTTGCTTTCAATCCACACATGATTTTACTCCTTAATCAGTTGACGATTGCTCTCCCTCGTCCTTCGTACTCTCTAGCTTCTCTTCGAACTGAAAAAACTCTTCGAGCTCTCTCTGCACTTTCACATACACATCAACCGTTACATGAATGGGCTCGACCTCATGCTTTACCCTCACCGTCGGTGTGCACGATAACAGCAGAAAAGCAAATCCCACCCCTATGACTACAGGCCGGTTTTGCATTGCGTTCGCCCCTTTCTACTTATGAGGAGAGAGGTGGAAACAGTACGCGGCAAGATTTTACCGCACCTCTATTCTTCCCTTGCCCCCTCCCCGAATGATGCTGTCGATAATCTTTCCAATATCATGAATCCTTACATCGAGACTGCCGATTGGGATTCTGTTTTCTTCGGTTCCGGCGGGGCCGTATCCTTCAAGGTGTACGATTGCCAACGTTCCCTCACCCGGCTCATTTATAAAGGTGACACTCAAATCGCTATACACCATATCTTCCAAAGCTCTGCGCATCAACACTTTGACCTGCTTTTCCAATTCATCCTCTTCCGCGCCGGCCTCTTTGCCGATTCCCAAGATCGCTTCGGCGGTTTCTTTTGTAAAACGTATCGTTCCCCCCTCCATTCCCGCCTTCAGTGACCCTTCACCTATAGACACGCTGAACCGTTTGCCCCAATCCAGATTTACCGGTAAACGTCCGTTGACGGTCCCGGTCGCTTTCGCCCCTTTGAACTCAAAAATGTCCAAGAGTTCCTGCAACTGTTGACCGGAGAATTGAAGGACCATCTCCGCCGCCTTTTTTTCCGGAATTATTTTTACACCATACGCCTTCAGCGTTCCTCCCGCCCATGAGCATTCCACCAGTTGCAGCAATAACGGCGCAACACCGCCCATCGACAGGACAACAGCGCCTTTACCGATACCCAAACCGCTTGTATAAGCTGAATCAAAAACCAAGCGTTGTGGCGCGGCCGTTTGCGGAGGGACAAGACTTTCCAAAACTACTGCGCCGTTTATTCCTAAAATTCCGGTCTTTTGCGCGGGGCGCCGCCAATTCCCTTCACGAACGACGGCATTCATGCGTTGCGTCAGATTTCCCTGTTCCCATTGTAGATAGCTTTTTCCGGTATAGAACCCTGTTAATACATCGCTCGCCGGCACGGGGATCCATTTACTTAAAATATTATCGTGCTTCAACTCAAACCAAGGTATCGTAAATCGGAATGTCCCCGCAGGTGCACCCTCCCGCCAATTGATGCTTCCGATGATTTCCGCTTGTGCCTCCGGCAAAGGCCGCGAGCGGGCGTCTACGGCCAGTTTTTCCGCACTCAGAATAAAATCGCCCTGTATAGGTGGGATTTGAACGCCTCCCCATTCCATCCCATTGGTTTCAAACCTCCCATCAGTCGGCTCTTTCCACGACAGTACGCCAACCGAAACCGTTTCAGCCGTGAAAGCCGCATCCATAAGGGCGACACGAAATCTACTCATTCCAAGATCCAGTCTCCCCAAACCCCACATGCCGTCCTTCTCGAACCACACTTCACCCCGACTTTCCGTTGCACCTAAGCGAACCGCGGAGGAATCCTCGCCGATCCGCACAACCAATTCCTCACTATTTACCTTTGCCGAAGCGTTCAGACTGTCCACATAATACCCACACTCAACTTCCACGTCAAT
>WJJU01000452.1 GCA_014729595.1 Chitinivibrionales bacterium | reverse complement strand
CTGCTCGACCGAGTCTTTATGAAGCGACAATTCAAGCTCTTCAAACGACGGCTGAAGATAGACAATGCGCGGGAAAATGGTGTCGATCGGAATATCGAAATTGCTGCTTGCGGCGGTAGCATAGCCGATTAACTGCCGGCGATGTTTCGTGAGGTCCTTTTTGCCCGTTTTCCAGTCAATGATATAGATGTGACCGTCGACCGGAAACAGAAAATCCATTTTACAGTACGCTTTGAGCCCGTCAAGTCGTGTTTCGCCGTAGCCGGGCGGCTCAATCATCCAGTTGTCGCGGTTGTTCATCGCTTTCATGTAGAGCCAGTGGTAAATGGGGCTGCCGATAAAATTTTTGAGGCAGGCGCCGATGCGCTCGTGGACGAATGTCATGTCGAGTGATTCTCTTTGGCCGTAGTAGATCTCCAAAAACGTCTTTCGCGAGAAATACTCGTCGGTTTTGGCTTTCGCATAATCATAAAAGCGTTGCTCGTCGATATCACTGTCGCTTTTTTGCAGCCGCCACAAAAACGCTTCGAGAACATCGTGCACAACATTTCCCATTTCGAGAGGTACCGAAGTCAAGGAGCGAAGTTTTTCTATTCGATAGGAGGGGACATCCCTTATGTGGTGACGGTAATAGGTGTAATAATACTGGCGTTTGCACTTGTCGAATGTTTCGTAGCGCGACGAAGACCAGCCCAACGGGCGCGTAAACTCGTAACGTTTATATTTGAGTTTCATGGCGGAAGGCGGCGGCAAACGGGTGAAGATTCAAATCGCATTAACGCGCACGATAACTCGCAAAATACAATTCTACACAAGATAGGTGGGGAAAAAGGTGGAGAAAGGGCGCCGTATGGGAAGGAGGAACCATACGACGCTTTCTCCTCTCGGCATTACAGTTTATCGATAAACTGCTGAGAATCCTGACAGGTGGCCAGCTCGATTCGAAGGTTGATTATATCGTCACGCGTGATACATTCGCGTCGGCACAACGGGATCGAGCATGCCGTGGGGGCTTCGACCGCGGGGCCGCTTTGGTCAAACCACGGCTCACTTCCACCCAAAGAGAGTGTGTCGTTGCCGTCGCTCTGTATTTTATCGAGAATGTCCATGATCTCGGAGCGGTGCTGGTGGGCGCGAATGCGTTTCATCGCTTGTTCCGAGAGAATATGAACTCCCTGAGCGTTATGGAGGATCGGGGTCCAGCAACTGGGACAATTAAGCACTACCACACACGCTTTCGTGCTCAGATACAACTCGTACACTTCGTAGCAGTGCGGGCATTGTATTTTCAGTACATTCACCATGATAAACCGACTCCGACTTCGTTCTCCCAATAAATCTACCCTATTGTACCACCGACTGCCATGAATGTCAAGGACAATAGTATGCCGCCACATGAGTCGCACCCGAAAAAACCCGACAATGCGGATGAACCGCGTACTCGGCTTTTAGCTCTTCTACGCCTATGCCGCGGTGCGATCAAGCGCCTCCGCCGTAAGCATGAAAAGCAGGAAGCGGAGCTAAAGGAGGCGCAACGATGGGTCGAATATCGCCAAATCGCGGATTCTCTTTTGGCCGCACCCCACCGTTATCCCAAGGGTACCGTTTCGGTCGAGGTCGATAATGTCCATACCGGCAAAACGGCAACCATGAAGCTCAATCCCAAGCTCGATGCCGCGGCGAATGCGCAACTGCTTTACAAAAAAGCCCGCAAAGGCGAGCGAGGCGCCGAAATTGCGGGCCGGCAGGTGGCGGCGACGCAAAACGAGATCAAAAAAATCGAGGAATTGATCGAGCGTGGAGAAGTGCTTACTCAAGAGGGACGTGAACCAAACTTCCCCTTGAAGCTCGAGCAATTCGCCCGGGACGTAAGCGAGCATGGTCCGGAAAGCACGGGGAAAAAACAGGAACGCAATAATGAGGCGCCACGAGTGCCCTACCGCCATTTTGTGATACAAGGCTGGGATGTCTATATCGGCAAAAGCAACACGCAAAATGATGAACTTACCACTCGCGAGGCCAAACCGTGGGATATCTGGATGCACGTGGCGGCTCACAGCGGGTCGCATGTGGTTATCCGGCGTCCGAAAGGGGCCGACTGGCCTCCTCGGCAGGTTGTCGAAGAAGTGGCTTCGTTGGCTGTCTGGTTCTCTAAGGCAAGGTACACATCCTTTGCCGAGGTCAATGTAACCGAAGCGCGGTTTGTACGCAAACCTCGAAAATCCCCGCCGGGCCAAGTAATCGCCGAACGCTGCAAAACCGTCCGGGTGGCACCTAAGGAACCGGAGAGAAATTAGTCTCTCATTGTGGATGGAGAAGGATGGTGGATGGGGTGTCGTCCTGATACAGATTTGACCTTCCTGTCCTGAAGGAGGGGGTAATAGAACCGGATTCCGTAAGGCAGCGGGACGGGTTCTTCGTGTTTATTAACCCAATGCCTCCCGTCCTACCACTTCGATAGTTTTCCATTTTCCGCTTAGAAACCGCGCCATCCACATGAGCCCTTGAAGCATAACAAAGGTGGTGACGATAATCCATTCGCCGATGAGGCCGATGCCGAGTCTGTCACCGACAACGAGCGAGCCGAGGAAAAGGGCGTGGGCGACCGCCGTAGTAATAACCGTGAATCGGGTATCGCCGGCACTTTGAAGGCTGGTGATAAACACAATATTAAAGGCATCAAGAAGACTGTAGAGCGCAACGAACCGCAGCAGTATGGTCCCGGTTTTGGAAATGTGGGCAAAACTGTTCGGATCGACCGTACCGCGGCCCTGAAAGAGGGAATAGAGCCATTCGGGAAACAGCACGAATATAAGGGATGCGAACACCATCCATAGTTCCGAAGCGACCAGGCCTTTCCAAGTGATACGGGCCGAAGTTTCGGGGGCACGGGCGCCTTGCGCGTTGCCGACAAGGATACCCACGGCCTGCGCGAGACCAACTATGGGGAAAAAGGCGAAGCCGTTAAGGCGCCAAGCGATATTAGTGGCGGCAAGTTCGACGGTTCCCAGGCGCCCGACGATGAACAAAAAAGCCGTCCATGCCGTCATCTCTATGGTCCATGCAATCCCTCGCGGCATGCCGAAACGTATCAGGCGCTTGAGCATATCGACGTGAACGGCGCGGTTTCGCCAGGTACCGAAACGTTCACGGTTGGTTCGAGTGAAAAAGAGTACGGCAAACAATGTGGCAACCACGGCGTGTGCGGCCACGGTACCGAGAGCCGCCCCGGTGATTCCCAGGCGCGGCATGCCAAAATGACCGAATATGAGCACGTAGTTGAGCACGGCGTTGGCCGCAAAACCACACAGATGTACGAGCATGACGGTTCGGGTGTCTTCTCTCCCGGCGAAAAAGCCCGACAATGCCACCGCCGTCACCTCGATTGATGCGCCCAAACAGAGTATGCGGAAATACGACACTTCCATAGCCTGAACCGACGGCTCATGACCCGCCCAGGCGAAGAGGGGCTCTGCCAAAAGTGACAAGGAGCCGACGATCAGGCCCGAAGCTACTGCGAAATAGACGCCCTGCCACACGACGATTGCGGTAAGCTCCGGCTTTTTCGCTCCCGTGTATTGTGCAACCAAGGTCGCGACGTAGCCCGCGGTCCCGTGGAGCGCCGACACCACGAGCCAAGCCACCATACCGGCCGGTACTACCGCCGCAATGGCGTCGGAGGAATGCCACGACAAAAACAGCGCATCCAGAAACTGCATAAGCATCATACCACTCATGGTCAGTATGAGTGGCCCGGAAAGTTTCAGGATGTCCAGGTACGACTTTGTAGGGTTCTGCTGCATCGGGGCCTATATGGGGTGAGGGGTTGGTTAATCATTCCCGCTGATAGTATGTTTTGGTTGTAGCGCGGCGATCGATTCAAGCAATGGTGCATCGTCGTCTTTAGATATGATATCATGCGCGCCGGCCTCGAGCGCCGATTGCCGATAAATATCGACCTCTTGCCCCGTTACGACCAGAATGCAAAGGTCCGGATAGCACGATTTGAGCCTTCGAACCATTTCGATACCGTCCATGCCGGGCAGAGAAATATCCACCAACACCAGATTCGGCTTGAATACGGGAATCTCCTCAAGTGCCGTTTCGGCGCTTGCGCTCTCGCCGACAACGGATATGCCGGGGAAATTTCTCCTCAGCAACCGTTTCAGTATTATGCGCATCGATTCATGGTCTTCGACAAGGTAGACCTTCATGCTATGGTCCTCTATTTCTTATCCATTTTTTCAGCAATGCGGATGGCATACATAGTTCACAACGCCTCGCCGGCAAGATTTGCGGTTTCATTTGCCGGTATATATCCGGCAAATGGCAAATAACGCAAAAAGCAAGCTGTGCGCCTATCCGAACGCACCGGGGGGGGCGGCGACATCTTCTCCGCGCACTAACGTCCCCTCCGGGAGCGATAGCCGCGATATTGCTATATAAAACCTAAATTCGTTGATTTTCACCGCCGTTCCGCTACCCAAGGCATTCCGGGCTTCGCCCGTACTTATTATAGCTTTTAGTGTGGTGAGCCGATAAGGCTTCCATCCCGCACTGGGGGATTGAACATACCCCCGTGGGTATGCCCCGCAATGCTTTCAAACCTTCTCAACTCAAGCGCTGTCGCTGCGTTCCCCTGCTTGTGGAGTACCGGTCCAGCAAGCGGAACCGAATCGTTTATGTCTTTCGCGCAGTGCACGCTTTCCTCACTCAGAACCGACGAATTAAAAAAAATAGAAAAATGTTTGCCAGTCCGTTATTGGTTGGCATTGGTATTGCCTTGATTTAAAGGCAAACGAGGCGTGGAACGGTAGCTCACTGCTATATGGCTCGAATAATGTGGGATGCAAAGCTAAGAGCGCGCCGCCCATTGATTTCCCAATTGTGGTAAAGGCGGAAGAGGCACTGCATTTCGCCGGTTAACCCTGGTTGGTGCCCCTATAATGCCAAAGCCGGCGGATGTCAGTCGGCGCAATGATGGAGAAACCGCATGCGCATCGAAAACAGCTCCGTTCGTTTGGCAGTCGCGCTGGCGCTTGAAGTCCTATGCTTCGTGATAGACATGCGCTTGCCGCGGGGCTATGCCGGGTGGCTTATTTATTATTTCCCGCTGTTTTTGGTTTGGGATGTTGGCGTTGGCGCGATAATAGCGGTGGCGACATTCGCAACGGTGCTTGAAATAGCCGGCTTGTTCTTTTCGCCCTTTGAGCAACCGTGGCGCATTGTGGATTGGGCGAACCGATTTGCCGGTGTACTGGTATTCTGGTTTTTTAGTATCATGTCGATACTCAGGCTCAAATATATGAAACGACTTAAGCGGCAGGATGAACAGCTTCGCCGCCAAGTGCTTATGCTCAATCAGGTGCAGGATGCGGTCATTACCATCGATAACGAAACTCGGATCAAGTATCTCAACGCCGCGGCCTACCGCCAGTACGACATCGATCCGAGAGAGTCCGTATTGGGCAGCAAGCTTGGCGAGTACTTTGCATTTGAATGGCAAAGCCCTTTTCAATTCAAGGAATATACCCGGGCAATACAACGAGACGGCATGTGGAAAGGCGAAAAAATCCACATTACGCACAAAGGTAGACGAATATGGGGGGAGTCGGTTATCTCTCAAATTAGGGACGAAAATGGTGCCCCGACCGGTGTGGCGGCGGTGGTTCGTGACATTACGGAACGAAAGCAGGCGCAGGCGGCACTTGAAGAAAGCCGAGAGCGCCTCGTTCTTGCCAATGAAGCGGCGGGAATCGGGACGTGGTCGTCGGAGATGGAGGCGGATGTATTCGACTGGGACCTCACGACACGGCGTCATTGGGGATTTGGGAAAAATGAGAGGTTGTCATGCAAAAAGCTATACAGCCGTATTCACCCCGACGACCGGTCGCTCATGATGGAGGCAACCGACGCAATCGCGCGTAGCGGCATCATCCGTTCCGTGCAGATCAGAGTGGTACATTCGGACGGTTCCGTTCACCATTTGGCCTCGACTGGTCGTGCGATGACCGATTTCAGGGGCAACGTGTCGCGAATCATCGGTACAAGTCTCGATATTACTGACCGTGTAAAATCCGAAGAAAACATTAAACAACTCAACAAAGAACTGAAGAGGCGGGCGCATGAGCTGGAATACGCCAACAGAGAACTCGAAGCGTTCTCTTATTCGGTAACGCATGATCTTAAAAGCCCCCTCACCGCGGTAATCAGCCTGGGCGAAGTCCTCAATCTCGACTATGCCAAGCAACTCGATGAAGACGGCCAAAAGCTGGCCGGCCGGATTGTTGACAGCGCAAAGCGCATGCACGTACTTATCGAAGACATCCTCAATCTTTCTAAAGTAAATCGCTACGACATGCATTTCGAAGACGTCGACCTTGGTGCACTCGCGAGCAAAATCATTGACGAGCTTAGAAGCCGGCAGCCGGATCGGTACGTCGATATACGCGTACATCATGTCGGCCTCGCTCGCGCCGACGCCCGTCTCATGCATATAGCCTTGACAAATCTTATGACAAATGCATTTAAATACACCCAAAAAGCGGAGAAGCCTCGTATCGAATTCGGGTGTCTGCGGGAACACAAAGAGGAAATCTATTATGTTCGCGACAACGGCGCCGGATTCGACATGTCCCAAGCCGATAAGCTTTTCGTACCCTTCAAACGCCTTCATGCCGAAAAGGAGTTTTCCGGGACGGGTGTCGGCCTTGCTACGGTGGCACGAATTATTGCACGCCACAATGGAAGAATCTGGGCGGAAGGAGCACCGGGAAAAGGAGCCTCGTTCTACTTTACCATTCCGGGATCCGACGGGTAATTCGACAGGTAAATAGTATACACGCCTCGTTCTTGGGCGTCCATTGGCGACAGCGTCAGTTTGAATTGTAAACGTATGGCATGGCTAGTACCTTTTGGTAATCAGCCTTATCATCTTATGTGTTTATGGGAGGTAAACGCCCGTGGCAGCCCTACTAACCGTCATTTTTCTACTCGTCGCCACATCGTTTACCTGTTCTATCCTTGAATCCGTCATCCTTTCCATCAATAAGCCCTATATCGAACTACTCAGACAACGAGGTGAGAAAGCGGGAGAAATTCTTCGGTCGCTCAAAGGTGATATCGATGAGCCGTTGTCGGCGATTCTTACGCTCAACACTATATCGAACACCGCGGGAGCCGCCGTAGCGGGCGGGTTGGCGTTGGAGATATTCGGGTCGCGATGGATGGCGCTCTTTTCGGGGGTGCTCACTTTGCTGATTCTAGTATTCTCCGAAATCGTGCCCAAAACACTGGGCGCCAATTATTGGAAAGCGCTTTCGACGCCGGCCGCGTGGGTGTTGCGCGTTTTGGTGGTTATACTCAAGCCGATTACGATACCGGTTAATCTGGTCGCTCGGGTTATCGCGCGCAATAAAACCGTTCCGCGAGTGACCAAGGATGAAGTGCTGACCTCGGTGCGAGTGGGTTTTCGTGAAGGGGCGGTGGAACAATCGGAGTATAGAATAGTTGAAAACTTGTTCCGGCTTAACAAGGTGACGGTGCACGATATCATGACTCCGCGCAAAGTAGTGGTGTGGTTTTCTCCCGGTCAGACACTCGAAGAACTGGTGGCCGACGGACGGTATCTTAGGTTTTCACGTATCCCGCTTTACAATGTGCGTGATGACCGTATTGAAGGAGTCGTGCTTCGCCGCGATGTGATGCGGCACCTGGCACGCGAAGATCTGAAGATCCCGCTCAAGGAACTGGCCCATGACCCGGAATTCGTCGACGAGACTATGTCCGTCTATGATCTTCTGGATCGCTTTATCTCACGCAAGGTGCACCTTGCCGCGGTTTTGGATGAGTTCGGTGAATTCGCGGGTATCGTCACCATGGAAGACGCCCTCGAAACACTTTTGGGTCGGGAGATTATCGATGAAACCGATTCGGTAGTGGATATGCGGGAACTCGCGAGAAAGAGCGGTCAAAGACCGGTGGAGTGAGGGGAGAAGCAGTGAGAAATGCCGGCAAGCCTTGCCCCGGGCGCCGTCGGTGAACTATCTTATCGGCAGTATTTCAGGTGCCGGGGAATGCCGGTGAAAATCCGGAGCGGACCTGCCACTGTAATCCTCATACTGTTCTTCCTATCACTTCGAGCTACCTCAGTGACAGGAAGGACGGGGGCTGTCAATCCAGGTCACTGTTTTTTCGTGCTCAGAGTATCTCGAAGAGTACGAATGGATGGGAAGGCCGACAGCGCCGGGAGAGCCAGGAAACCCGCCTGAGTACTTTCACGTTCTCGAACCTTCATGGTATAGGGTTCAGAAAGGCTTTTCCTTCGTGTTTGACGTTCGTTTGATGCCCGCGGCGTTTGTGGGTATGCTACTGTGTCGCCTGCTCTGCGGCGATGTCGCTCTTGCTGCCGCCGACCGTAGTTTGGCTGATGAGTCAGTGACGGTGCATAAGTTTGTTGTGCCGGATTCCCTTACTGCCGGGGCTTCCGCCCCTATCGACACAGTCGCGCCCGTTGAGCTTGAGAGGATGGTCGTGACGGCGCGGCGCATCGCAAGCAATCGCAGCGCGGTTACGCGGATAAATGCAGAAGAAATTGAAGGAATATTTTCAGATTTGCCCGCGGTTTTAGAGCAAGTTGCGGGGGTAACTATCCGGCGGACTGGTGGTTTTGGTGAGTATGCCAATGCATCCATTCGTGGCGGATCACCGAAGCAGGTGCAGGTTTATCTCGATGGAATTCCGCTTAATACCGCGGCCGGTGGTGCTGTTGATTTAAGCAAGATCTCGCTCGGTTCTCTTCAAGAAATAACCATATACAAGGGTTCGGCTCCCCTTGAAATTATGGGTAATACCGGCGGCGGCGTCATTTGTCTGAGCACGAAACCAACTTCGGATATGGTCAATGCATTGTTTGGGTTTGGCAGCTATGGTTATAGCAAAGCCGGGGTGATTGTCCGAAAGAAGAGTGGAGAGGCGATAAACCATTGTGCGGTAGATTACACGAATGCTCGTAATGACTACATGTTTGAGCATGATAACGGCACTCAATATAACAAAACGGATGATACACGCGAGCGAAAACACAACAATGCTTATTCCATTGTCTCCGCCACCTATTCAAATAAATGGCAAACCGATCCCCGAAATACTCTACTGTCAAAAGTTGCTTATGCAAAAACAAATAAAGAATTGTTTCACAAATCCCTTATTGATGCTCTCCAGAAAACCGATCAGACTGTCGATAACGCTCACGGATCCCTACGTTGGGAACGCATGTGCCGCGCCGGTTATGCCGGGGCTCAGCTCAAAGGGCGGTGGGAGCGACGTTTGTTTCATGATCCACTTGGCTCTTACTATATCGGTGGAGAACGGAAGGTGGAGGAACAGTTTCCTTATGCAGAATTCCAAATAGACGGCTTGTGGGAGGTGAGTAACATAGTACAAGCCAAGGCATTGGTTACGGCTGCTTATGAGCGGTATGGATCAGAAAATATTCTCTGTGAAACGCAGGAAGATCCGCCGGAAGCGAATCGTCTTTTCGGCTCAACTGCAATTGAATTGGCCGCAAACTGGGGAAAACTCTTTTTAGCAGGGCGATACAATCACGTTTTCTCTCGTGATTCAGCTAACTTTACACCCAATCACGGTGGCGGCATCTCTCTATCAAAAGTATATAGTGGCTTTTATCCCAATGCCAATGTAGATATTGTCGCATCTATAGCTCCATGGTTAACCGCGGATATCGCCCTTCGCCGCGAATACCTTCCAATAACCTTATCAGAGCGGTATGGATGGGCCAACGGCTATATGGGAAATCCAAACTTGGACCCTGAATGCAAAACTGAAATTAGTGTCGGACTCACCGTCTTGAACGGTGATACCAAGACGGCGCTGGCGGTATTTGCGGGTAGTACTGATGACATTATACAGTTGCAGGTGCAATCGCAAAATATTCTTATGGCACAGAATACGGGCGACCAACGCTACATCGGTTTTGAATGGGACGCACATGTTTACCTTTTCGATCTACTGGCATTTGATAATCACCTCACATTTATCGCCAAGCGAACATGCCCTTATGAGAAGACATGGGATAACGCTTCGACACCGCTCTATCACTCGCCGCTTGAGAACGATTTTCGGATCAATCTTTCTTTGGGACCGTTCAGTATTGGGCATAGCGTCCATTACCGCAGTCCTTACATGAAGGGGTATACAAAGGACAATGATTTGGTTAATCCTATGCCGATAATGAATGCCTATCTATCGATGAAAGCATTCGGTCCGGCAACCTTTACCTATAGAGTAGAGAATTACCTTAACGAAAGTATCGAGACGATGGGGCATTTCGCACCACTTCCCGGGAGAATGCATTTCATCGCCGGGCAAATGCGTTTTTAAAACCGCGGTTTTTGACAAAAGATAGTTGCAATAACCTATAATCGCTATGGAGGAATCATGAAATTGAAGCATGTTGGCATTCTGGCAGGGACAGTTCTTTGGGTGGGTGGGTGTTTCTTAAATCCGGAGGACGATGACAATGGCAATCGAGTGACCGAGTCCCAAAAATACATTGTCGCTACTACGTCACTAGTCGACCAAGCCGGGAATGTCGCGCTAATTTCAACAGATGATTTTTCGGCAAGTACGGATCTACTGTCAATACACCCTGATAACGCCGTTATGACTAACGGTAGCAGTACATACATTTTGGAACGTTATGGAAAGGATAATCTGCTGCGGATCGATGGTCCTGATATTTCGGCGGATTCGCTGAAATACCAAGTGAAAATCGGCACCGCCGTGAATATTCATGAGATTGCCTGTGTTAGCGAGAGCAAAGCGTACGTGACACAGTACGGCTCGACTGAATGCGCGATAATAGATCCACGCACCGGTGAGGTAACGGGCAGCATTTCGCTTAGTGCGGCGAAATTCCGTTCGGATGGTGAGGATGTGCCCTATATGAGTTCAATTATTGTGATCGATGACAATGCCTACATAGCACTTCAACGTCTTAAAGT
>WJJU01000451.1 GCA_014729595.1 Chitinivibrionales bacterium | reverse complement strand
TTCCCAATCCTCTTCAGCGACGCCGAATCGCCGAGGTGTTTGAGACCGGTATTCGGGCGATCGACGGGATGATATCGGTGGGTAAGGGCCAGCGCATGGGCATTTTCAGCGGCAGCGGGGTGGGGAAAAGCGTTCTGATGGGAATGATGGCGCGAAATTGTCGCTCCGACGTCAATGTTATCGCCTTGATTGGGGAACGGGGGAGGGAAGTGCGCGAGTTTATCGAGCGCGATCTCGGCGAAGAAGGATTGACCCGCTCGGTCGTTGTCGTCGCAACCTCGGATCAACCCGCCCTGATTCGGCTCAAAGGCGCGCTGGTGGCCGCGGCGATTGCCGAATATTTTCGAGATCAGGGGCGCGATGTTCTTTTCATGTGCGACTCGGTTACGAGGCTGGCGCAAGCGCAGCGCGAGGTGGGACTCGCGATCGGTGAGCCGCCCGCCACCAAAGGCTACACGCCTTCGGTGTTCGCCACCCTTCCGGTTTTCCTCGAGCGGGCCGGCACGGCCGAACACGGCACAATCACGGGCATGTTTACGGTGCTCGTGGAGGGTGACGACATGGATGAGCCGATCGCCGATGCGGCGCGTAGTATCTTGGACGGTCATATTGTCCTGTCGCGACAGTTGGCGCACCGCAATCACTATCCCGCGATCGATGTTCTCCAAAGTATCTCTCGATGCATGACCGACGTAATCACGCCCGAACACTACCAAACCGTGGCGCGGCTCAAAGACCTGATGGCGGCGTATCGCGAGAATGAAGATCTCATTCAGATCGGGGCCTATGCGATGGGAAGCAGTGAGCGGGTTGATCGAGCGATCAGAATCAATGATTACATAACGGCATTCTTGCGACAAGGCACGAAAGAGTGTTCCGGCTATGACGAGACCGTTGCCGCATTGCAGCGAATCGAAAGCGTTATGGCGGGTGGAGGGCAACGGTAATGCGGCGTTTCCGATTTCCACTCCAAGCATTACTGGAACTCCGGAGCCGTGAAGAAGAGGCCGTAAAACTGGAACTGGGAGAAAAGAACCGTCTTGTCGTCCGGGCGCAAAGCGAGCTTAAAACGCTCCATGATCAACTCAAAGAGTTTCAATCCTCGGAAAGGGCGGTACGGGCGGAAACTCACGACATTGTCGCGCTTCGTCACTCAGTCGCGTTCCGCCATCAGCTCAAGGCCGGTATGATTCGGACGGCGCGACACATTGAGGAGTTGCGCGGCGAGGCCGAAACGGTTCGGCAAAGATTGGTTGCGGCAACCCGAAAGAGAAGGGCGATCGAGTTGATCCGTGACCGTCGCTACCGAGAATGGCGTCGCGAATATAACGCGCGGGAACAGAGTAGAATCGATGAAATATCGCAGCGGAAATTCATTCGCGACAAGACGGCCGCGGCAAAACGCTCGGCTTCCGCTTGAGCTCGCGCTGCTGTTTGCAGTTCTGTTTAGCGTGTCCGTGTATTCCGGCCACAGGGTTTATGACGATTTCAGCAATTCGTCATCTTCTTTGCAGGTTCAGTCCGCCGACACGGTTACCCTTGCCGTTCGCGAACGCATACTTCTCAAAATGCTGGGGGATACAACCCTGGGGGGGTGGGGACAAGGCTCCTATGCCGTCGACGTTGTCGCGCTCGAAACCGATCGGATGGGTTTCTTTTGGGCGGCGGGCGGAACGAGCGGTGACGCCGTTCTTCGGACTGATTATTTGTTGGGCTCGGCCAAGGCAAGCGCCGAGCAGCCGCTGGAACTCAAGGATAATCTCACCAATCCCGTCACCTACCTTCACGCCCGCGGCAACGCCCAAGACTACTTGGTCGTTTTCACCGACGATAAGTACAAAGGGGGACTTTTTGCTTGTCGAGACGGCATGGCTCCACTGGAAATTACACGACTGATCAACGGACCTTACGACGCGCTGGCCAAAGAGGATTCCAATACCTATCTTGTCACCCACCGCCTTGACAACGATCGACTTATACTACGCAGAATTTCTTCCGCCGCTTCTTCACTAACCGAAACCGCCGCTCATATCAGCATAATCAACGGCACCGCAATGGATATCGTTACCAATTCTTCGGTGGCGGTCGATACGCCCGGCACAATCGTTATCCTCTCTCTTCGGGGAGGCGCTTTCAACCCAAAACGTCTCGAATACAAGGCAATGACCTCAAGTTTCGCCACGGTCGACAGTGGCGTACTTGCCGAGAATGTGAGCGATCCCGGTGGGTTCACTTTTTATGAAGACGCGCCGATCGTGTCGTACGCAGCGACAAAATTCGCCGCCGCGCACTGGACCGAAGACGGTGTCTACCTCGATACAATTACTCATGTCGGGCCGGGGCGGGTCGAGACCGAAGCGATCAAGGTTGTCGACGGGACGGGTTTTCGTTCGGCGACCGTTGCCGCGGGCGGCGGGTATCTGCTGGTGGCCTGGAAAGGGAATCTTACGGGAAACTCTTCGCGCAGTGTCGAAGGGTTCAGGTACCGAATACACGAGGG
>WJJU01000450.1 GCA_014729595.1 Chitinivibrionales bacterium | reverse complement strand
ATCAATCAATTCAACACGCAACCCAAGCGATTTCGGCAAACAAAGGATACATGGGAGTATCGATTCAGCAAAAAAGGAAGACTTTACGTTAAATTCGAATCCGGCCGCAAACCCCAGGTGGTCGATATCGATTATTCGCACAATCATCGAGGATAAGATAGAATTCCGCACTATCCGCCGCCATCCACGCACGATAATCGGCGGTTTAAGCCACTCGGCCGAAGGCGCGGGGGCGGGTGCGGACGTAAAATGCGCAGTATCGAGCCACCTTCGCCGGTCCGGTAAACTATTTTGAATATCCATTTGCCGTACGCGTTGAAAGGAGGATCTCGTGGCCGACAAGCATACAATAATAATTGGTGGAGATCATGCCGGATTCCCAATGAAGGAAATCGTGCGGGGGGATCTGGAGAAACTGGGGTATGCAACGAAGGATGTGGGGACATTCACGGCGGATGAGCCGGCGGACTACCCGGGCTATGCATCGAAAGTTGCCATGGCAGTCTCGACTAAAGTGTTCGAGCGCGGGGTCCTCGTATGCGGAACCGGCATGGGCACAAGCATCGTTGCCAACCGTTTCCCTCACGTGCGCGCCGTCGTCTGTACCAATTATGCAATGGCGGTGACTGCTCGAACAAAACTCGATTGCAACCTGCTGGTTCTCGGCAATGATTATACGCATGAGCTGGAAATCGGCGCGATCCTCAAAGCATGGCTCGAAACCAAGTTCGAAGGCGGGCGCCACGCTAGACGAGTCAACCTTATCGATGACAACAATCTGCTGAATCTAGCGTTGGGACATCTTGAGCAGGTAAATCCTAAGAACCTCTCCGAGGATCGAATCAACCAACCATTTCTCAAGAGAGCACTTGCCGGCCTGGATAACATCCAAAAAATTCTTCTTCCCACCGAACAGCGGAATACCAATTATGAGCGTCAGTCACAATCGTGTCCGGCCACAATTGTGCATGACGGAACTAATGTCGAAGCGGTGATGATCGACCTCTCCGAAAAGGGAGCGCAGTTTCAGATATCCGCCAAAGAGAAGCATCCCTATTTTATCCGTGACGACCAGCTCGATATGGAAATCAAAACATCCTACGGCTCGTCAAAATGCAAGGGGCTCGTGCGGTGGTACGACACGACAAGCCGGCATCTGGGAGTCGCATTCACGGAATTCCCGACCGGAAGCAAGGATCCGCTGCGTCTTCAGCTCGATTCGATGCTTTAGCGACCAGGGAATTGGTGGAGTAGGCCGGCATACAATCGTAGTAGCATCGAATGAATGGCCCCACCACGGAGGCGCGACGACACAAGGGACGCTGTGGAATGATCGCGAAGGGATCATCGGCCATATCCCGCGGAACGAAAGTACCAACGAGGCGAATTCAAGCCGTAGTAAGCGATTCGGTACAAAGGTGACACGGCAAAGGGTCATCGGGAAAGGATCGCCGGTTACGAGACGGGGTACTCTATACGTATTTAACGAGTTTGCGACAAATAGGTAGGTACAAGAGGATCACGAACTAACCGTAGAAGCCTTTCTAACTAGGCACCGGCTGCATCCGTAGCGATATGTTAGTTGCGCGATTAGCACTGCGCCGTCACATACAAATACATGAGCCGTACGATGCTTGCCGCGGATCCGCCGAGGACCGGCCCGCGGGAAAACGACGAAAACGATGGTTTGTATTTCCGCTCAAAGTGTTATTCCGAGCACCTTGAGCGCCTCAGTGCCCCAAATGCCCGCGGTGCCCGGTCCGATATGAAAAACCGCACAAAATCGAGCGACACCCCTCATTCGTACCAACAACCGACGGGATTGATACCGACGGAAGTTCCTTTCCCTGCCCCGAGCACGGAGGCCGATATATTTTTGTTTTTCTGTTTGCACTACTCAACCACTGACGGTCTTTACCCCTCATGGTATCATCGGGCAGACTCATTTTAGTAGTGACCATTCTTGCGGGAAGCATCATTAGCGCTTTCGCGGATACGACGGACGTGCGTCCACGGGACGGAAATACAACCACCGGGATAACCGACACGATCGCGCTCCGTGAGCCGGCTTCGCTCGACTCGGCCAACGCGAGAACCGCCGTGAAAGACAGTATCGATTACGACGCCGCATCGATGGAGTACGATATCAAAAACAAGATCGTACTGCTCACCGGCGAGGGAGTTGTGCGGTACAAATCGATGACTCTCTTTGCCGATACGATACATTATGTCATTGACCAAAATATGCTGATTGCTTCCGGCCGCCCCATGCTGGTCGACCGCGGCGACACGGTCGTCGGCGAAAGCATGGTCTATAACCTCCAGACTCGTCGAGGTAAAGTAAAAAAGGCGAGCGCTCGAACGGCCGGGGCACACTACGACGGTGAGCAAATGGTGAAATCAGACAGTAGTGTGTACTATATCCATGAAGGTGATTACACGACTTGTGCCGTCACCGATCATCCTCATTACCTATTCTACGGAAAAAACATCAAGGTCATGCCGGGTGACAAAGCGGTAACGCGACCGCTGGTTCTCAATATCGGAGACGCGCCGGTTGCCGCCTTGCCCTACTTTATACTTCCTCTTGATCGTGACCGTAAAAGTGGTTTCCTTCGTTGGCGGTGGGGTGGGAATCCCGGCCAAGGCGGCTACCTCGACAACGTCGGCTACTATTGGGTACCCAACGACTACATGGATTTCACCTTCGCAAGCAAAATCAGCGAATTCCAAGATTATGTGTTCAATCTTTCCGGACGTTATCGCGTCAAGTACTGGCTCAGCGGCAATGTTTCCGGACGGTATACGCTCTCGACCAATTACGACACCTTAAGCAATCGCTGGGCAATCGACTATAATCACTATCAGAACCTTTTACCCGACGAGACATTTAAACTCAGCGGAAGGGGTCATGTTGCATCCGGCAAAAGCTTCTATCGCACTTTTTCGGAAGACACCTCGGAACTGCTCAACCAGGAAGTCAGCGCGAATCTCTCACTCTCAAAAGATTTTCCATCTCTCAGAGCCTCGACTAATCTGACATGGGACCGAAAGCACAATTTCGTCAGCAATATAGTAAGCCAGGATTTCCCTTCGTTCAGCTTCAGCCTTCCAACGCGGCCTTTGATTCCTTCGCCGTCCCACAGCGCCACGGCATACCGTTCCAGCGAGGACGAGAGCAAGTGGTACAACGACATTATGTATTCATATCGCATGAAAAGCAGACGACTGCTTAAGTATACCACACCGGAGGCGGATGAATACCTCGATGTCGAACACACGGGTGTTGAGCACTCGGCCAACCTTTCGTTCAACCGTAAACTATTCAAGTACTTCAACGTCTCACCTCGCTTTTCCGCCGGGCACTCGCTGTTTGACGCCCGTATTCGCCCGGACAGTCGGACGGTGCACGACACGGTGGACGTATTCAGCACGTCGGATACTCTCAGGCCCGGACGCGTCCCCGTTGCCCGAGAGCGCGATGAAAACGGCTTTGAATACGTGTACTTCGAAGGGCTTAAAGACACCAGTTGGATCGAAAACGACACCATACAGGAATGGAGTTCCGTCCCGCCCTACTGGAGCACCGGGATCAATCTTTCAACAAATATTTACGGGCTATTTCCCATTCGTTTGTTCAATTTTGCCGGCCTGCGCCACACCCTCTCGCCCAGTATCAGCTACACATTCAGGCCGGAGCGTGAACTTGACTGGGAATATCCGAGCGTTGTGGGCTATACCGGCGATCAGTACCGAAGCCAGAGCATCGGGCTGCGCATCGGCAACCTCTTTCAGGGCAAAACAATACAACCCGCGCTAAATGAAGAAGGGAAGCCGATCGAAAACAAGTTCACCATCCTCAACGCGGACCTATCCGCCTCGTACGACTTTGAGAGCGAAGACCGAAAATGGAGCGACATCAGCCTTTCGGCCCACACCAACTACAAGATGTTCAACGTATCCT
>WJJU01000449.1 GCA_014729595.1 Chitinivibrionales bacterium | reverse complement strand
GTATTTCTACAAGTTCAAAGATGATTATGGGGGGTTGGCACGAAGGCTGGATCCACCGATTCGGTCCGATCAGGCGAAAAAAGCGATCGCAACGCTGGAATCGCTCCGATTGATCGAGCGGGACAACGAAGGGTATTGTCGTCAGACGGCACGGGTAATCACAACGGGCAAAGGCTATGTACGCACGCTTCAAACGGCCAATTTTCAGGCGGCGACAATGAACCTTGCGCGCGAATCACTCGACCGTCATTCACGGGAGGATCGTGATATTTCGACGCTTACGCTGACCGTTTCGCCCGAAAGCCTCGCAAAAATAAAGATGGAGATTGAAGCCTTGCAAAATCGCATACTAAAGATCGTGGAAACCGATGAAACGGTCGATAGGGTATATCAGGTTAACTTCCAGGTTTTTCCTCTGACAAAGCACGAGGAGGATAGTCAGTGAAAGGCTACATACAAATCCTGCTCGTGTGTCTGGCGATAATCGGCTTGCGGTGCGGTGGTTCACCGTTGGCCGGAAGCGGCTCGCAGACGACGAACAGTATTCTGGTGGCGGTACGGGATGATTCGATTAAGGGTCGTGCCGAACCCGGCTTGGCCGTCGATCTATTCTCCGCCGACTATGATCCTCTCTATGATGTCGGATACCGGGCACGGGTGAGGGCGGGGGAGGATTCACTCTTTGCCTTTACCGGACTTGACACCAACGAAACCTATGCACTGCTCGCGGTTTTGGACGACTCGACATGTGGGGTTTATCTTTCCGGGTTGTCACTCGGTGCCGGCGACGGTCGCTCTTCGCAACGGAAGTATGCTTTTTCGGAGACGGAATCGATATCCGGTACGGTCCAAAATATACCGGAGGGTTTACCAATGAGCCAGGTGGTCGTGTACCTACAAGCAACGCCGTTTGGGGCCCGTGCCGATACAACCGGCCGGTTTTCTATCGATTTTGTACCGCGGGCGCACTACCGGGTGCGGGCCGATATCGTTTTTGATACAATGAATCCGCCCTACACAGGCGGACCTGTGTCCGACGATTGGTTCGAGGTAAGCACAAAAGAAGGCCCGGCGGAAGTGGTTGTCGAGCTTCGATAAAGTAAACAGCGAGACTGAGAAATGAAAGTGGAATAAAATAATTCGTATATGTTGGTGATCATGGTCAATAAGCTGTCCGGATTGCGCGCGCGGCCGCGGCCTGACCGCCACGATGTAATAAAAGCTTGGATTACCATTTTACCTTGGAGGCAATAATGAAAGCATTAGTGGCCGTTCTCGCCGCGGTGGCGATGAGTCTTGTCATAAGCCAATGTAGTTCTAACCCGACGAGCAATACCGATGATACCGGCGGATCCTCATCAATCCGTTTCGTTTCGGCAAAAAACGTCTCGCGTGAGACGGCGCCCGGCGTGTCCGACGTCGATAAGGCTGCTCTTGTCAAAGGGAATACGGCCTTTGCGTTTGATCTGTACAAGCAGATCGCTGCCGACGCCAAGTATCGGGGCAAGAACCTGTTTATCTCTCCGTACAGCGTCTCGGTAGCGCTTGCCATGACGTTGGCGGGCGCCGAAGGTGAAACCGAAACCCAAATGCACGAGGCCCTGCGGTTCGCCCTTGTGGAGCCTAACCTGCACAAAGCGCTCAACGGTCTGGATCTCGATATGGAAACGGCCGCCGGTGGGCAAGACAATCTTACGTTGTCGGTAGTCAATGCCTTATGGGGGCAATATAATTGGAATTTTCGCGTGTCGTTCCTTTATCTCCTTGCCCGCAACTATGGCGCGGGTATGAACCTCTTGGACTTTGCGGCCGATCCCGACGGCTCCCGTATAACGATTAATCAGTGGGTTGAAGGGCAAACGGAAGAAAAGATCAAAGACCTGCTTCCCCCGGGAAGTGTCGGCTGGGAGACAAAGCTGGTGCTTACCAATGCGATCTACTTTTTTGCGGATTGGCTGAAGCAATTCGATCCGGCTTTGACCGAAGAAAGCGAGTTCACCTCGGCAAATGGAGAAGTGGTCAGGACGCCGTTCATGGCGCTGTCGGGGCCCGATGAAGAGGTGAAGGTGCTGTCGGCGGTAACTGATAAGAGTAAGGCCGTGGAACTCCCATACGCCGGCAATCGCTTCGCAATGCTTGCGGTCATGCCCAAGACGGCGGACATAAGCATCGAGTCCTTCGAGGACGGTTTCGACACAACCGAACTCAACGCCGTCATAACCGGACTCGATTCGGCCGAGATCAAGGTTAAGTTGCCGCGGTTTACCTTTGGGACGCCATCCGTTTCACTCAAGGAGCCGTTGCAAAATCTGGGAATGCGGATACCGTTCACGGGTAGCGCGGATTTTTCCGGTATTGACTCAACGGGTTCCTTGGTTATTAGCGATGTCTTCCACAAGGCGTTCATTGCCGTCGATGAGCAGGGGACCGAAGCGGTGGCGGCGACGGCGGTTGTGGTGTATTGTGTGTCTATGCCGTTTGACCCCAATTTTATCGCCGATAGACCGTTCATCTATTTTATCCGAGATCGTCGGACCGGCGCGATCTTGTTCATGGGGCGGGTTATGGATCCGACCGACACGGGTGAAGCATGATAGCGTTGCGTTTGGTATTGAAAGCAGTGTGGCGCGGGTGTCCCCCAGCGATGCAATAGTTTCTCGGTATTCAAGCGCGAGGCGGGGCGGGGACTCTAAGGTCGTGACGAACGGGAGAGCACGGCAGTCAAATACGGACTGCCGGCCGGTGCCGAGGGCTCCGTTACCGTGTGAGTACCTGGCCGGCGGATCAATACCATGGATGCCCTACGATGTACGCCCGGGGTAGATACCGGGATCCCATATTCGGCACCGGTCGCAATCGCGGCCGGTATCGATGATTTTATGGTAAGTGCCGGGTATATGGAAGAGATGGAAGCATCATCATGTTCACCGGCACTTCGGTCGCCTCATCTCACGAGCTGGAATCGGCGGTCCCGATGACGGTACGGTTTCCGGTACCGCAATCACGGACCGGCTTCGACGAAGTCGTGCATAGTATTAATGGTACTATCGCCACAAAATCGGGAGAAACGGTCCAGGTCACCATCCAGCCGACAACGGCCATTCGTTCCGGCGGGCATGCTTACCGTCTAAACGGAACCAACGGCGGTTCACGCCAGGCACCGATGTCCCCGTCGGCCTGTTTTGGTCTTCGTGGCGGAAAACCGCAATCACGTTTTGGCGGGATGAACGGCCGGCGTGCAAAAGGCCCTTTATTGGTATACCGCGACGCATCATCCGTGGCGACATTGGTGGTCGTCCGGCCGCATAGTAGCCGGCCATAGCGGTCCATGCTAAGGGGTTGTCGCGGCAGCTTTGAGCTTTCCGTTCTCCAGCCGGTTAAGCGTACCTTTGATCCACATAATACCGACCCCGGCGGTAAGAATATTGCCGGTTAGGACTCCGAAGTATACCCCGCGGATACCCATGTCGAAAGTATAGGCGTAGAGGGCCGACAGCGGAAGTCCCAGGGCAAGGGTTCTAAATACCGTAAGCGCGAGCGCCGGCAGCGGATAGCCGATTGCTTGAAAAACGGCTCTGCCAATGATACCGATGGTCGCGAACAGGAAAGAGAACTCCAGAATCCGAACCTGCTGCACACAGTAGCTTACCACTTCGGGAACATCCGAAAAAACCTTATAGAGGAGGGGGGCAATGAAAACGTGGGCCGTGGCAAGAGCCAGTACCAAGGAGCCCGCCAGCATAATAGCCGTACGCCAAGCTTTTCTGACCCGCTGAAAGTTATTGCGGCCCACATTTTGACCAACCACCGTGATCATTGCTGAACTGAGCGCGAAAATGGGCATCAGCACCGCTTGGTCGAATCGACCGACCAGCGCAAAAGCGGTCATCGCGGCGGCGTCGATATCGATGATTATCCGGTTGTAAAAGAACATGCTCAGCGCCATCGCCATCTGCGCCGCCGCCATCGGGATGCCGATCGCTGCGATTTTGCCCATAAGCGCGGGGCTGATGTTCGACAATTTCCATTCGAGCTTGATAGTATTGGCGTGAGAATTCAGCGCGGTGAGCAGATAGACGCCGGCAAAGGACTGACCGGTCACCGAAGCCAACGCTGCTCCGCGAACATCGAGTTTAAAAACAAATATAAACAGCGGATCGAGCAAAAGATTAGCCGCGGTGCCGACAAACATGGCCGTCATGATCCGCTGCATTTTGCCCTCGCCCTGAAATATTCCCGCAATCGAATGCACAACAATCATCAAGGCGCCAAACGGGATCATATACCGAAGGTAATTCAGGCCGTGAAGGTAGTAATCACCTTGGGCTCCCAAAGCCTGAACCAAGGGTTCGGCAAGCAACCAGCCGGTCAGAAGAACGACAAGTCCGAGAACAAACCCAAGCACCAGCGCCGATTCGGCGGCTTTGTTGAGTGCTTTTTCGTTGCGTTCCCCGATTGCCCGAGCAACCACCGATCCTACGCCGGTCATTAGCCCCGACGCCGTCGCAATAGTTATAAATACCGCCGGAAACACCAGGCCCGTTCCGCCGATATATGATGGGTCGGACTTGTCGATAAGGCTGATAAAGATGGTATCGACCACGTTGTACAGCAACTGGACAATCATCCCCAGTAAGATTGGCATGGCCAATCTAATAAGGAGCGGCCGCAACGGCCCTTCAAACATGCCCGGCACTTCTCTGGATACGTTGGTGTTCATTAAATATCGTTACTCGAATAAACCACGTTGTTGCATAAAAACCTGTTTTACATTCGTGTGCGCAATTGGATTATGAGGATCTTGGCAGCGTTTAGGTCAAAAGGTGACGGAGTTTAATCTTTTTGCACATTACGATTGATTTTATGATCCCTCGCTAAAAATAGGATGCCGGCGCTTGGGCGTGCTCTGCAAATCGTGGCAAAGAGCCTGACTTGCTTAGCGATAGTTTGAGAAGCTGTCTCGTGCATCAATATCGAGTGGTCCGGCAGCCTTGCCTTCACGCGTCGGGATTGGTTGCGCGTAGCGCAAATTCCTTGCCGCATAAGGACTGAGGGTCAAAACCGTGCTTCTTGGTTTTCCTCCCCCTCGTGGTTCATTGTATGCTAATCAGACACTACACATGGCGGCAAATAATTAGCATACTTTGCGTATCCGCATCAACGAATCGCGTTCATGGGTGAGGGTTCTTTCGATCGATAGACCAACAGGGCGCGAAGAAAATAGTTGCGCATGGCATGAACAATCAGGGCGGGATAAATGGAGCCGGTTAAAAGGGTCAGCGCCCCAAGGATCAAACCAAAGAAAAAGAAATCCGCATAATGCAAAAATTGATCGACAAACCCTCCGAGTCGATAATGGAAGGCTGAGAACAGAATGGCGGAGAGTAGTAAGGCGTAGGCGGGATGCGGCAGCATTTTCGCCAGCCACGTGAGTAGAAAATAGCGAAAGAGCGTTTCTTCGAGCACCGAGGTCAGAAAGGCTGTTTGAAGATGGACGGGTGACCGGAAATGGGTATACACCTGAAAAGAACTCTTTAGGATACCCAGCCCTTTCTTAAGCGATAGTGTAGTGATAAGAGAGGAAAGGAACAGAAGCAGGTGAGAACCCGGTATCCACAGCGGCAAGAGCACCGGCCGGTCAAGCGTGAGCAGATCCACTTTCGGGTAAAGCAAAACAATCGCCGCCGAGAGTGCTGTCGTGCGAAAGTAAACGGAAAGGAGATTTCTTTTAGCCGCCTCAACCGGGTATACAACCATCAACCTTAGCCGTAAAGCTCCTCAATCGCTTGTACTACCGAATATACCACGTCGTTGTAGTTCGTCTCTTTGGTGTCCGATGAATCTTCCTCTTTGAGGACCTTCTCACGAAGTCGATCGATGCGCTCTTTTTTATCGGGCGCTTTTAGAATAGCCACTACTTTATCGACGATGAGATTTTTTTCTTCTTTGGTCATTGCCATTGACGATACTTTCTTTTGCTTTTTGCGATTATGTAAGCGGGGAAAAAGGGCCGGCGGCATTTGTGCGGTCACCGGCGACAAGGCGCACCTACGTGCGGTACCTTGTCGCCTTGCCGTGACTAAATAAGCCCCTCAGTCCTCTTCACCTATCGCATAGCGCGTAGTTACTTGAGGATCTTCGTTGGCCGGATCCTCTTCACCTACGGAATAGAGCGTCGTAACCTCAGGCTCATCGCTCCAAAGTACACCGCAAGCGGGTTCCGGACTTTCTTTTCGCATACGAGCGATCACGTCTCCAACGATCTCTTTCAGTTCTTCTCTGGTCATCACGCCTCCTCCTTTGATAGTAAGTGGTTACAGGTTTACTTGGGTGTCCGCTCGCGCTTATTGTTCCATGATCCCGTAGCGCAGCTTCACCTCGTCTTCTTGTATCGCATACTTTGAAACGACCGTGTCTTCCTCACCGACGGCATATTCGGTGGTGACTACCGGATCATCCGACCAAAGTACCCCACAGGCGGCCTGCGGGCTTTCCTTTTTCATCTTTCCAATAACCGCACCGATGATCTCTTTCAGATCCTCTCTGTTCATACCCGTTCCTCCCTTTCGTTAGTGGTTCATCCATCCATCCTCCATCAAGCCGTACCATTGGCCCCACGAAGGTATACTACACGGTCTGAAGCCGTGAAAATTTTGTCGGGAAGCTACGTTCACCACTTTCCGGTGCGCTAAGCGCAAAAGGAATATGCCGGAAATAGCCGGCCATATATTTTGTACGAACTAATAGTGCTTTGCTGTCGAGTGCTGCAACGAAGCGCTCCGAGGCATAAGAAAGCCCTCTTCGCTTCATTCAATCCGGCATCGCTTCCAATATCGGCAAGTTGGGGCTTGGTTTGCGACCGCGCAACTACAATGCAGTTGGCGTACTGTGTCGACAAACCGGTGATATGGGAGCCATTCTGCAGATCATAAACACGGGATCTATCATGTCTAATACCGCCGGTCTTATGATCTCATTACAAATATACATTCACAAAAACCCGCGAGTATGGATTTTTTTGGAAAGGGTAAAAATAAAACATAATTCTAACAATTGAACCC
>WJJU01000448.1 GCA_014729595.1 Chitinivibrionales bacterium | reverse complement strand
TCTTCGGGGAAAGCTATATAACTACCGCGGTCACCTTCTTGAACTAACCATAAAATCGGTGGGAAAAGACTACGCCCTTTGTTTCGAGATTCGGCCTCGCTCAAAGGGGTTGCTGGCGGAAATCCGCATGGATCTACTCAAAGTGGTAAAACCCACCGAACACATGTCGGAGATGGTGGGAACCGTGGCTCCCATCGATTTCTCCCTTCGCCGGAATGCCTAAAGCGATAATTCTCCGCTTCCTGATTCTAAGGCCGCCATCCCGGCATAATCAAAGCAGAGTGCCCATTTTTCGTGAGGCCAAAGGGTGTCCGCTTCATCCCTCGATTTTTTATTAAGCCCTATTTTCTTGAACCGGGGCGCGATTCCATGCTTGTTGTAGCTTCCCCCCGACGACACAAAGTGAAAACGGAAATGGCCGGACTGTTCGTTGTTCCACATAATGATCGCTTTGTCATCCCCAATATTGTCTATAAACTCTACGCCCGTGCCGCGGAGGACTTCTATGAGTGCTCGTCGTTGGGTCTCGGTCAGGAGCGCCCGGAATTCAAGAAGTGCGGCGGGGTCGTTACGGATATCTTCCAGGCGCTTGCGAACACGGTCCTTAGCTTGGGTGTGCGTAACGAAATGGGCGATCATTCCAGCACATCGTTCGATTAAGCGGTCGCGTCGTGAAAGCAGTGTGGTGGTTTCCGTCGTTAAACTCAGAACAGCTTTCGCGGTAGTCGGAATATTGCCCAAATCGATTGTTAAGCATTCCGTCGAAGGTGTGTAGTCGAATCGCATCTTGCGGGGAACGCCGTTAATTTGCAGGATCACCGCATCAGGAGCGCGCACGCCCACTATTTCCGCTTTTACGGTGCGGGCGGCGGGAACAGCACTACTGTTACCGCGCGCCGCCGACAGAGTTAGACTCATCCGGTTGTGATCCCATTTTTGGGTGATTTCGGTGATCGAGAATGCACCTGTTTCGAAAGCCTTCGTTTGCCCGTCGTCTTCGTAGAGTTCGAATGTGTTGTCGGTCCCGGCAAATACCTTGAGTTTAAGGTCGACCGGGTTTTGGGTATGGTGGATCGAGTTGTCCGCGGCCATGGGAATAATTGCTCCTTTCGGCACAAAGATGGGGATCTCTTCGAGGGTGCCGTAGAGCGCATGCCATTGGTTACCCGCATACGGTTCGCCGGTAAAAAAGTTATACCAGTCACCATCCGGCAACCATACGACCGCCCGGCTAAGGCGTGTGTCGGTGTCACGGGGCTTCAGGAAGGGCGCGGCGATCATTTCGCTGCCGAACCAGTATTGATTTGGACAAGCGTAAGCCTCTTCGGATTCGGCATGGCTCCAATACATGGGGCGTACCAGAGGAAACGCTTCGGTATGAGTCCGGCGAGCCATTGAATAAAGGTAAGGAATCAAGGCATGGCGTAAGCGCATGGCCCGACGCGCAATGGGGTACGCTTCGGCGCCCAGCGCCCACGGCCGTCGCTCATTGTAATATCCTTTTGCGGCATGAAGGCGCATGATAGGGCTGAATACCCCATACTGCACCCATCGTGTATATAGTTCCGGTTCCAAAAAGCCCTTATAGTGGCCGCCGATATCATGACTCCACCACGTATACCCGGCGTTTGATCCGCAACTGGTGAAATGCGGCTGGAATGCCAGCGAACGCCACGTGATATGTGTATCGCCCGAAAAGCCGATCTGATATCGATGATTCCCGTAACCACCCCAGCGCGAGAAAATTAAGGGACGCTTTTCGTCGCGACCTGAATCGTAATGATGAAGATGGTTGAGCCACCAGAGTGGGTCAAGCCCTTCGCGGCTGCAACGCGTTCCCTGCTGCCAGTCTATCCACCAAAAATTCACTCCTTGTTGTTCGAGCGGATGGTGAAGGTGTTCAAAATAGGCCTGAGTGAATATCGGGTCGGCTATGTCAAAAGGGATGGCTTTTTTGGAGGCGGGATCGACGCCTACCGCCGCCGCAACCGCTTCGTATGCCTCCTCGTGTGGATGTATGCCTTCGTGTGGATGAAGATTCAAGGAAACTTTCAGTCCTTTGTCGTGCATTCTTTTCAGGAATGTCTCGGGGTCGGGAAAATGCTCTCGGCTCCAGCTATACCCGGTCCAGCCGCGATGATACTCATTTAGTA
>WJJU01000447.1 GCA_014729595.1 Chitinivibrionales bacterium | reverse complement strand
GTGACTGGGAAATGGTTGGTGGTTTCAAGGAGGACATGAGAGCCGGATTTGAAGATTATGATTTCTGGCTCTCCATAATCGAGTCAGGTGGTAATGTGTACCAGATCCAGGAAAAGCTCTTTCGTTATCGTAAGCATCCTCGGAAAAATTCACGATATGATCGGATTCAATTCCAAGATCTTTGTACTTGCTATAACACCATTTTCCGAAGACATCGCAAGCTCTATCAAGCGCATGTTGACGTATTATTTAGAATTATACACAAGCTGCAGACAGATATCATGGAACTTCAAGAGAAGAATGACCGGCGCCTTCATAAGCGATTCAAACGATTATTGAAGAAAATGAAACTCAAACCCTAATTATCAATCATTATTGCCTCTCCTGCAAAAAGCAAGCTCTTGCTGATTTTAAGCAATTGATCGTGAAAATGCGGAGAAAGCCGTTGAGCATTTATAGATTCCTTTATCCCTCGCTTCCATTCATTCTTGTAAAAGAAAAGTAAGGCAAGGGAACGCGCATGGGTAGCAAAATGCTTCCGCTCCCACCTGGAAAAGGCTTTTATGTTCTTGCAGAAGGGCGCAAACGACCACCGTTCATAATGAGACTTTTCACCAAGATATTCCCGCATTATCTTCAGCGAAATTTCATGCCCGAGTTTCCGCTGCTCTGTAATATTGGTTACGGATATCGCGGAATCGTGCTCCCGGTAATGGTATAATTCTTGGCAAAAATTGTATCCTTTCCCATGCTTAAGTATTTGGTGCCAAAATGCATAGTCCTGCGAACAGCGGTACTGCTCGTATTGCATACCGGCATCAATAATTGAACGCCTGAACAAAACACTTCCGTGAATAAAGGGGCTCTGGAAAGGTAAATAAGCAAAAATTTCTTCTGCCGTTCTTGGTCTGCGGAGCACTCCAATTTTGTTTCCGCCGGCATCGATCCGCGTAGCGAATGAACCTACAATTATATGATCGGGGTTCTTCTCCATAAAGGCAACCTGAGTCTCTATCCTTTGAGGGGTCGAGATATCATCGGCATCCTGACGAGCAATGTAAGACCCTCGACAGTATCCCAGGCCCTCATTCAGCGTTGAAACAAGACCCCTGTTCGGACGGTTAATATACACAATACGCGGATCATTTATCGCACTGCAGATTTTATGAGTACCGTCGTAGGACCCGTCGTTTACAACAATGACTTCGATATTTCGGTATGTTTGACAAAGAATACTCTGAATACTTGGCTCAATTGTTCCGCCCCCGTTGTATACGGGTAGAACCACTGATACTAGAGGCGCCCGTTTTTTCATTTTTGCATCCGTTTTTTTCGTCTCCCATATACACCGCAGTCACTGTTGCTCACAGCCTATCCCAGCAAGCGGTCACCGTCGGATTCTTGTGGCATGCCTTGGTTCCGGATTACCATGGCACATTATGCCATGGTATCATCCTACATGATTTTGCCGATCGGATGATGATTGAAATTCGAAACGAGTATTGCATCGGCACGCAATACGAGTGTTCCCTAAACACACCAATAAGGTTTAATAGCCTTATTCCAAAATGCATTATTTCAGATATGCGGAGCAAGAGGGCGGAACCATAGTGCTAATTGACCTACTTGTAGAACATAAATCCCCCTTTCTTTTTTAGCATACCGATATAAGTGGAGATTTGGCGGCGGCCGGCCCTTCCTTATGCCGGAATCAGAGGATTAGTATCATATCGTTTACCACTCGCGAATCATGCATGCACTTCACTCTCTAAACCGCTTCTCGATCCAATTCAACATCCGCGGGATCGCATTGCCGAAGTTGTTGAAACAGACGTGGTCACCGTCCTCATAGTATAGAAAATGCTTTTCACATTCTAAGCCGTCGTAAATTCGCTGGGCATCCGAGTACGGTACGGTGATGTCTTCTCCGCCATGAAGGATCAGTACGGGGCACTTTATGTCTTTAATGCACTCTTTGAGCGAATACTTTTCCAATTCCTCGCCGATTTTGTCTTCGGAAAGGTCAAAAGCATACTCCATCGTTTTGGGGATAGGGAACGGCGCTTCATACAGCGTCTTGAGTTCGAAAGGCCCCGCCAGATCGACGCATGCTCTCACTCTGTGATCCATTGCCGCGCCTTTGAGCACGAAGAACCCCCCCGCACTACCGCCGACCAATACGATACGCGAGCCGTCAATTTCGGGAAGCTTCTCCATTTCGTCGATGAACAGCGAGATGACCTTATGGAAATCGGGTCGCGGCAGTATTCCCTTTAGGCGACGCAATTCCCCCTGCCCCGGCAAATCGAAAGCCAACATAGCCCAATTCCTGCCTATTGCATCTTCGGACGGCCCGGCCTTTTCCTCTTTGACACCATCGATACCCCCAATGCTGAAAAGACATGGAACTTTTTCGGCATTGTAAGGATGTCGCAAATAGCCTTTTATGGTGTATCCCTCGAATTTGACCTCGATGACCCGGTGCGGTGGAGAAAAGTATTTTCCAGCCCTTTCGTAGATAGGGACCATTTTCTCGAATATTCGCTTGCGGTCAGGTTCTTCTATCGCCAGAAATTCCGCGAATCGGTAATAAATTGCCGCCATGGTAAGAAACTTTCCGGCGGTAATGTAATGCTCCCCCGAAAAGGCTTCCTCGGCATACTCTTCGTAGCTC
>WJJU01000446.1 GCA_014729595.1 Chitinivibrionales bacterium | reverse complement strand
ATCGAGGTGAGCGGGAACTCGTTCGTTGCCAAACGAATACAAACCGTATATTTTCCCGTTCGCTTTTTTCCCCTTGTAGTCATCGTTCTCATTCCATTCCTTCGGTTGCGGCGCCCAGTATACCGCGAGCATCGAGAACGACAAGCAATGCTTCTTCGAGTTTGCATGTTCCAACGCTTACACCCGCATTTGCTTTCCTTCGCTCCTCACCTCCCAACGGACCTTTGCTCTTACCGCGTCGCTCTTCTATGGAAGATCGTTCCACCGTCTCGACATCCCCCACCTCATCCACCAACACACCAAACGGTTCATCGACTCGCGGTTTAAACAGTATCACCTTGCCCCGTTGAACCGACCGCCGTTGAGAAAACCCGAAGATAGTGCGAAGGTCTACGACAAGATGGATTTGTCCTCTGATATTCATGTAACCTTTGACCGCCCGAGGAGCGTGTGCGATTGGAGTGACATCGGTCTCTTCGGTAACTTCCTTTACATCCAATATATCGACCCCGAACAACCTTCCCGACAACCGGAACGAGCACAGTTGCACCGTCTCGGTTTGGACCATTCCCCCAACTTCGCCGTCGACCATATCGTACTCCCCCTAATTGCACACATTGCCGAACTCATACTCTCACGCGCCCGCCGTCCGGTGCGTACCGTCGGTGGGGCGGAACCCTACTTGGCTACCGAAGCGAACCATTCGGGCGCGGCTCCACGTATCAGCGCGTCGATATCGAGCATGAGGGTCATGTGCCCACGTACTATTCCACTTCCTTTGACCCCCTCATCCCGATAGGTATCGCCGCTAATAGTCAAATCATAGGATCCGATATCCACCAGTTGCGACGCCAGTACCCCCCAAGGATGAGGACTCCGCTTAGGCAAAAGCAGAAACATCTCGTCCTTTTCGACACACCGCGATACCGCCATCCTCTTGTCGAGCCTGATCACAAGCGTCGGTTCACCATCAACGGTTATGAATTCCTTTGCGCCGACACGCTCCAAGCCGCTCGTTTCTATTTTTTGGATTCGCTTGATCATCGGCGTCTCGACCGCAAATTGTTCTTCGGGTCCGCTGTTGAATAGCAGTAGCTTTGTTCCCTCTCCTTGCCGCTGGGCTTCCTTTTTTTCCGGCACGGAAGCCCGTTCGACAAATTCGATGCCCGCATGTCGCGCTATGCCCAGCGCGTCAAGTATCAACGCTACTTGACCGTCACCCAAAACCGTTGCACCGGAGTAAATGCCGAGGTCCTTCACGCAGCGATGCATCGGTTTTACCACTATCTCTTCGCTGCCAAGCACTCTGTCGATTACCAAACCGTAACGGGTAGTGCCTACTTTGAGCACGGCGAAATTCAGGGACCAATCTCCTTCGTTCCTTTCTTCTTCACCGCGCCGGCGTCGCTCGAAGCGCTTCTCGCGCCTTTCACGATACTCTTCGGTGATTTCGGCCCGAACGTCGTCATCGAACGGCGCCGGCCGATCAAGAACCTCGCGCAAATATATCATTGGCAAGAGATGATCCCTCAGCCGATAAACTTCACGGCTGCCGGCGCATTCGATCTTGTTGTACACATCGTCGTCATACAAACACACCAGTTCCTCGAGATTAACCTGCGGGACAGCATAACGACGATCTCCCATTTTTACGATAAGCGAAGGAATGATCGCAAGCGTAAGAGGGAGACGCAAATAAATATTCGTCCCTCGACCCGGTGTGGAATCGATCTCGACAAGACCGCCGAGTCTTTCGATACTTGTTTTGACGACATCCATTCCAACCCCGCGCCCCGACAGATCGCTGACCCGTTCGACAGTCGACAGCCCGGGCAAAAAGATCAGTGACAATAGTTCTTTGGGGTTCATGCGAGCCGTTTCTTCCGCCGTTTTCAACCCTTTCTCCAGAACCGTAGCCCGCACTCTCTCGGCATCGATCCCCTTGCCGTCGTCGCTTATCTCGATGTTCATTTGCCCGCCCTCATGATACGCCCTTAAACGTATGTGCCCCTGCTCGGGCTTTCCATGCCGCTTTCGTTCTTCGGGGCTTTCAATACCGTGGTCGCAACTGTTACGGATAAGATGGGTGAGCGGATCGGCAAGAGCCTCAAGGATCGCCTTATCGAGTTCCACCTCGTTACCCTTCATGTCAATCTCTATCTTTTTACCTAATTTTTTTCCGATATCCCGCACGATGCGCGTAAATTTTCCGAAAATATTCCCTATAGGCTGCATGCGGGTACGCATTATGGTTTCTTGAAGCTCCGAGGTAACAATATCGAGCCGTTGCGCTATCCCCCGCGAAACGGCACCGCTTCGATTGGCGTTGGCCAATTGTTGATTGCGAACCAAGACCAGCTCTCCCGCCAGCATCATAAGCCGATCCAAAATATCCACCCGAATGCGTAGACTCTCCGTCGAAGTCGCCGAGGAGCTTTCGCGTTTTTTTACTTCCGTCGCCGAACGATTTGCCGTCGTTTCGGGCAGCTTTGCGACCGAGCGGCCGACGTTTTCCCGCGTATCGCCTCCCCGCCCGACTTCTTCGTCCTTACCGTCCAAGTCACCTCGATCGATTTCGTGAATGGCTTCGGAGGGAAGACCGACGGCGGCGCCGATGAGATCCGGCTCAATCACCGTCGCATAAAGAACGACATAGCACAAACCTTCTTGCGGAACGCCTTCATGCAAGTCGTTCCCGGCACCTTCCAGGTAGCCGTCCAGCACTTGACCGGTAAGAAGCAGTTCGCTAAGAAGGCTTACCGGAGATTTCCCGGTTCGTTTCTCATATTCTCCCAGTTCAATAGATAATGTGTAGAAGTGGCGGTATTCGGGGGGCAAAGCGTTTAGATCAAAACGGCGGATATCAAATCTCCCCTCCTCATTGCCCGGCCTTTGCACCTTTACGTGAGCCGCCAGTTCCTCTTTTACCGCCCCCGAGGCGTCTCGCTCTATCAATCGACCGATCTTCGCGGAAATTTCGGCTATATCGACCTCGTTGCTATGATCAACGTCATTGAGCATAGCGTTGATTTTGTCCACGCCTTCAAGCAAGGCGTCGACATGCGCCGATTCAGGGTTCAGCTCTCCGTCACGAATCATTGCAAGCAGGGTCTCCATGCCGTGCGAAAGGTCGCCGATGTTTTTGAGTCCGAAAAAGCCGGCACTCCCCTTAATTGTGTGTACCGCCCGAAAAACCCGGTTTACCAGTTCCGGTTCGGGATCACCCGGGTTTTTCTCCAATTGAATAAAATCTTCTTCAATGCTGTCGAGGTGTTCACGAGACTCCGCGATGAACTCATCGAGCAACGACCTGTCTTCGCTCATCCGTGCCCTCCTTGCACCGCCGTCATATACCGTCCCGCCGGCCCTTCGCCGGCAACCGTCGCTTTCGTATAGCGCTTTGCCCCGAGCCTAGTTATCCCAGACGTCTTGACCGGCCGGCGGGTGTTAAGCCAATTAACCATTTCGAGCATCCCGTCCCCTTACGGTAAAAATCTTTACCAGGCGAGTCAATTCAAAGAGTTTCATCAGGTCCGGTTGTACATTGACAATTTCAAATCGCTTGCCGCCGTCCAGCGTTTCGAGTGTGTTACTGAAACTCACCAAGACGCTTAAACAGACGGAATCGACATTTCCGACTTTTTCCATATTCAGGCACAGCATTTTGGCGCCACCGTCCGCCCACCCGAGCAGCATTGACCGAAACTGCTCCGCCACGGTTGCGGTGATATCCCCGCCGGGGGTTACAATCCGGCAATCCGATGTTTCCTCGCATTCAAACGTGGTTTCCCGCGGAAGCGACACATAGGCCGTAATGCGTGCTTTTTCGGGTTCGAATTCAAGCTGATCCGCAATCGCATTCACGATCGCATACCCTCGACTACGCTCCTGACGCACGTCATCCGAGAGTTCAAAGCTAAGCCGCTCTTCATCCACTCCTTCACCACGATCACCTATTACAATGCGATATCGGGCGTCGCCAATGCGCTCCAGTTCGCACTCGACACTTTTTTGGGCGTCACCTTTGTTCCCGTGCTCGATTGCGTTAAGCAGTAGTTCCCGCAGCACCTGACAGAGCGGTGTTGCGCTTGGCTCGGGATCGCGCGCGTTTACGAACGGTCGACATGTGTCTATCACGCGGTCGACCAAGTGGATATGTGACGAAAGCCGGTAGTACTGCCGACTCTCGCTCTCTTCGACACTAAACATGCCACACCTCCGGAATCTCTACCGCCACCAACAGTGTGTCGTCTTCGAATCGATTGCGCCCAAAGGTTATCGCCTCGGCCCAAACGGCGTCCACCATTGCGTCCAGTTTCTTATCCCTATGTTTCTCAACCAGTCGTTCTATTCCGGCGGAAGTTAGCCGTTGGCGATCACCCGTAGGTCCGTCGATACGGCACAATGCCGAGAGTCCGTCGGTGTACATGACCAACCGATCTCCCTGAATCAAGGAAACCTTTTTTGAGGCATGGGTAACCGTATCCAATATACCCAGGACGGTACCCTCCGCTTGAATCGATTGCACGGCGGTGCCGTCTGCCGGAAGGCGGACAATCGCCGGATGCGCCGCGCTCACGATGTCGACTTCACGGGTTTCTTCACGGAACGCAAGATGAACGGCGGTTACCATTCGCTCGCTTCGCGTTTCGATAAGTGCGCGGTTTAATATCTGAAAAAATGCCTGACCGTCTCGACCGTCTTTGCAATTATCCTCAAACAGCGTTTTAATCAAAACGCTGTGATAGGAGGCCCCCATATCGTGGCCGGCTACGTCCGCCACAATCATGTTGCACCCGCCGTGTGCGGCGCGAAGGCCCAAGAAATCCCCACCAAGGTCGGCCAGGGGGCGGTTACGCCATGCAATGCACGGAGTGCATGCATACTCATTCACCGCAATAAGGTTGCCGTAAGCTTCCACCGCCGACTCAACTTGAGCGCGAAGATTGCGTAGTTCGTCTCGATGGCGCTCGAGTTCGCGGTTAACAACCGCACGATAATCCCGTTCATTATGCTCGGATGCTTGACGACAGTCCTTTTGACGTCCCGCTTCAATAGCCTTCCGCACGCGTTCCAGTAGCGTGTTGCCCGTGAAAGGCTTATCGATATAGTCGGTGCACCCCTTACGCATCAAATCAATTACCAGTTCCTTTGTCCCAAAGCCGGTGATAACCAGGACCGGAAGATCGATGTTGTGGCGTCTGAGTTCCTCGATCAATTCATCTCCCGTCATGCGGGGCATTTGAATGTCGGTCACCAGCAGATCAAAAGAATGTTCGCTTTCCATGAGCACATCAAAGGCCTCGGTACCGCTTTGGGCCGTCTCAACCAGATAGCCCGCCGAACGTAAAACCATCGACATAGTCCGCACCATCATCTCTTCGTCGTCGGCTATCAACACGCGTTGCATTTGCTCCATTTCGCCCATACCTCTCTATGCGCTTGGCCTGTTTGTCGTCGGCTTCCCGTGCGGCGAGCTGAAGTATGCAACATTCCTGCCGGTAGGCGATTAACGTTGTAACGGTTTGTTTTTGCCATGGTTACAAATCTGT
>WJJU01000445.1 GCA_014729595.1 Chitinivibrionales bacterium | reverse complement strand
GGTTCCCCGCCGACCGTTCCCACAATCCGAAACTCTTCGGCCGAATAACCCCGCGGCAAACTGATCGACTTCTTTTCGGCTTCTTCGCTGACGGGTGCGGGATCGAACGAATTCGTGACGACCTCTCGGCATCCTTGATGCACCACCCGAGCGGCGGCGCTTACCTGCTGATCCGAATAGGTCGTTATATCTTCCATGACGAAATCGATAAGCCGCCCCTTTTCCTGCAAAAGCGAAAGGAGAACCAAAGCCTGGAATCGCTCCACGCCTTCCGGCGCCGCGGATTTCGGCGGAGGTGCGACGGGCGCCTTCTTTTCCTCCACCACCTCGGCCGCTTTTCGACGCGCCGTCCAGACACCCGCAAACCCCGTGAGCATTACCGCGACGGCAAGCACGCCGACAACCGCCAACGCAGGCGACCTGATCCAGGCGCCTTCGGGAGAAGTCATCACCACGATAACCAACAAAAGTATGAGAACTCCTAAAATCATCTGGGTCACTCCCAGACTGACACCGTTGCTTCTTGAGCCGTTCATAGCTACTCCACGTACTACGGCATTGCCTATGATTTCAAATATGAGTGAAAAAACAACCAAACGGCGGCACACGGCGCCCCGGAATCATTTGAACCCGTCGATTGACCAGGAAATCCCGCCGCTCAGATACGGAGCCGAAAGATCGTTCATGCCCACGGAAAATGCAACCTTTGTGTCGGAAATGCTGCCGGTGTAGGGCCGGTAAGATTAGGTGAAAACGTCCGACCGGTGGTCCATACCTACCTGCCGAACGTCTCCACCTACGGGCGCACAGAGGGTAAACTTGGGTAGCTGAGTGCAAACTGTCTATTGGATTTAGAAAGCCGCTGATGATGACCCGGTTCGAGCTTTCGCGGCTAATGAGGGATGCTCCTGCGGGCACCGAATAAGCTTAGATACGTCGTAGCCGTCAGCTTTTGCGGAATTGACCAAACGTTCATAGACATCTTCGTCCATCACCGGTGTTCTGCTGAACAACCAGAGATCGTTACGCGAATCACCCGAGACCATGGCGTATTGGTAGCCGGCGGTATCAAGTTCGAGCACATTGTAGGTAAATCGAAAGATCCCACAGTAACGAACGGTGAGCGATGCCGGTTCGTGGGGGTCGGGAAGGCGTGCGGTCAATCTGAACGTTACGGGCTTTCCCCGTCCGGAGCCTTGGTAGCCACGGTTAACAATCTCAATTTTGTCGCTTCCCACCAAGTTGAATGTCGTGGTGATATTCACAAGCCCTTCCTCACGCTTGTTGGGAAGGCGTGCAATCTCGTACCATGTCCCCGCGAGACGGGAATAGTCGATATGTTTCGATACGAGGATGTCACCACGGGCATGGAAAAGCGAACCGCTTGAAGTGAGGAGGAACGTAGCGAAGATACCGGCGATAGTGTGCTTGTGGTTCAAAGCTCTCATCTGTCGGACCTTTCCGGATGAAGTGAAAAACGGGACAAACGATAGACTATTCATCAGGCACGGTTGCGGCCGTGTTCGGCATGTCTTCAGCCGGCATATACCTTTCCCCTATCCACCAAACAGGATACACAATACCCGTCGTATGGTCACGTCCTCGAAACCGGTAGTATTACCGGCGCCTGAAACATCGATGATTTTTATCAAGCATCATTGCAGGAAGAGAGATATGCTTGCCGATGACCGGCCTTCCCGAAGGATAACTGAAGTCCTAAACCGGGCTCGAGTGCGAATTTCGATTAAATTTCGGCCACACCCGCAGCCATACCCGAGATCCAGAAATATAATACGCATTTAGCCGTGCGCGCCAGAGGGGGCCATCCGAGCTATGTTGACTACGAGCGGCCGTACCTCGTGGGGAATAGTCGTATTTCTTCCGCATGCAGGCGCATTGGCGCCGATCTCTTAAAAGATACATGCAATAAAAGAGACCTTCAACAATGCTGAAGCCACATGCACTCTCAAAGCCGGCGATAAGCTCCATGTAGTTGAAAATGTACCGACCAAGCTTTGCCGCGAAACGGGCGCTCAGCTATTTGCCGTCGAAACCGTAGAGCACTCACCGCTGCTAATTTCCGGGGAGCCGAATCAAAAAAACGTGCCCAAACCCCTGTCTTCGGTTACGCGGCTTGATCGGCGGTAGCTCGAAATGCTTGCCTTTGCCACCGCACATCCTTAGTCGACGTAACGCGGAGCGGCTCCCGCAACGGCGCTGAGAGACCTCCTTTTCTTCTCGATATAATCAAGGGCTAACACATACGTTGATCCTTTACGCTTAGAACGAATGCTCCAGTGGCCGCTAAAAACAATTTCATAATGCACAATTCGTCGATTGCCCTCCTTATGAACAGGTTGGGGGGATGACGAACGCATTTGAGGCTTTAATCTCTCAAAAATCGCCTCTTTTCCCAATGCCCAACGGAAATCCCATTGACACATTCCGTGCGCAATGATACCCTATGAACAACCATGGGCGCATCATATCGAATAACACATCTATTCGACCATACGAGAGGATCCAGATTCCCGGCGATGATCAGTCAGGGGCTCTGGTTTCATCCCGACATAATCCCAACCTACGCCTCACCGTTCATATCCGCCGGTCATGTTGTCCGCGCAGCCGAAAAAAACCTATTTGATGCGTTAATCGAAGCGAACTATATATTCCGCGCCGACGACGACCATTATGAGAACGCGGCAATCGACTCTTTTCTGGACCGGGAGAATCTTTGGCATAAGGTCGCCTACTACGATTTCCGTGACACCCCCCATCTGGATACGCATCGTCTTGCGAAAGTCGGCGTCTATCTGAAGCGATCCTGGCCTATCGGCTTTAACCGCTTGCCGCGCACTACTCTGTATCCGAATCTTTTCCCACTTGATTTCAGCTTGTTGAATGAATATTTCGCCTTGGATTGGCCGACCGACCGCGATATCGACCTGGCATACCAGTTTATTCCCAACCCAATCATCGGTCGTCGCCGGTATGGGGTTCTCGAAGAACTGCGACGAGTCCGGGGCCATTTTCCCAATGCACGTATAGGACGATTCACCACCGCCGCCCAAAGAGGAAGACAGGGCATTTTCCAGGCCATTCACGGAAATCCCTTTTTCGATTATTTGCGCATACTTAGAAGAGCCAAAATCGTATTCACCGCTTTTCCGGATATGCAGGATGGTGACTCGCGCACCTGGGAGGCGCTGTCGTCGGGTGCATTGGTGCTCATGGACGGCACGGCGATCCCCTCGCCTCGACCGCCGCAAAATGGGATTCATTGCATTATGTACGACGCTCGCGACCGCCGCTCGGTCAGAGATGCGATCGCGCTGGCGCGGTATTATTTGGCAAACGATGAAGCGCGAGAGAAAATCGCGCGAGCCGGCTATGCGTGGGCACTGAACTATCACAAGCCGGTGGACAGAATTTCACAGGTGCTCAGTTGGCTTCAATCCTCCACACCACAGCTCAGCCGGCACGTTGTCCTCACCCAGTCGGCCTCATTCTTTGTGCCCGCAACCGAATACGGCTTTCCGGCATTTATACCCGCCGATAGCCCCCGCCCCGACTTTCTCGGCATTGGCGCCCAAAAAGCCGGCACCTCCTGGCTCGACGCCAACCTTCGGAAGCATCCGGAATTATTTCTGCCCGATATGAAAGAACTACATTTCTTCGATGCACGATATGACCGCGGACTTGCCTGGTATCTCGCGCAATTCGAAGAGGGAGCGGGACAACTCCGCGGTGAGATCACCCCGGCCTATGCGATGCTGAAAAGCCGTGAAATAGAGCAGGTGACCACCCTTTTGCCCAACCTCAAAGTAATTTTTATCCTGCGCAACCCGATCGAGCGCGCCTGGTCGGCGGCACGGATGGAGGCGAAAAGAATGGACGGCAAAGGACAAGTGGACCTTCGAACCGTCGAAGAACTCATCTTTGCCGTGCATATCGGACAGCATGATTCGATCGGTAAGTCGGATTATCGCGGTACGATCGAACGATGGCGGCGATTCGTGCCCGAAGAGCGTTTCCTTGTGCTCCGCTACGACGACCTGTGCGCCGATCCGAAACGGTTCTTTCGGGAAATCCTTCGGTTTCTGGAAGTCGACAACCATGTGGATCTATCGGGCTTCCCTCTCAAAGAACAATTCCTACCCGGAGAACCGCTTCCCATGCCCCCACGCATACGG
>WJJU01000444.1 GCA_014729595.1 Chitinivibrionales bacterium | reverse complement strand
GGTATAGTGTGCTTTCACGGTCGTGCTCTTGGTTGGCTTGTCTCCCGTGCCTTTTGCCGTAACGATATACATCAAGCCGGATTCGTTTTTTTCGGCATTCGGCCATTTTTCTTTGATTACCGCCATATCTTTTTGCTTCCGCTTTTCCGCCCGGGCTCTTGTCGCCTCTTTCGCGGAGCCGCGCAGCGTATCGAACGCTTCCTGGTCCGCTTTAAACGCCTTTGCTTCCGCACCTATGCGTTCGATACGAACCGTTTTCATGACGTCGCCCTTTTCGATCTTGTTGACCACATCCATGCCTTCGATCACCTTGCCGAATACCGCATGCTTGCCGTCTAAGTGCGGTGTGGCGGTATGAGTGATAAAAAATTGGCTTCCGTTGGTGCTCGGACCGGCATTGGCCATAGAGAGAACACCGGGGCCGTCGTGCTTTAAATCAGGATGGATTTCATCGCCGAACCGGTATCCGGGACCGCCTCGGCCCGTACCCGTCGGGTCACCACCTTGAATCATGAAATCGGAAATCACGCGATGGAAAGTGAGTCCGTCAAAATACGGATCGCCTTTGTCCCTCGCCGTGTTTTCTATAGTACCCTCGGCCAAACCGACGAAGTTGGCGACGGTCATTGGTGTTTTTTGGTGTTCCAGCCGGGCGACGATAGTTCCCTTGGTTGTTTCAAATATTGCGTAAAGGCCGGGATCCCTGCCGGCGCTAAAGGCACAAAAAGCGCACAGAAGAAGAGAAACGATTAGTTTTGCGTTAACTCGAAACGAAACGTGGCTCTGCATGGTACGGAACAAAGTAATCATAACCCTTCCTTCAGGTTTTCTTGAGGTAATTGAGATATGAACGGTTTTCTTGTATCCACTTCCGCACCACGCCGGGTGCGGCAAGCTTAATCGCGGGTGCGCGAAATGACGGCAGACGGGTCTCGGTAAAAATCCGCCTTACCAAGGCGGTACCGGTTGCCAACACGGTGTTTAACGCTTCGATGGTTGCATTGCCGTAGGAATAAAAATCCCCAAAACATTCGATCATTCCCCGCTGGAGTTGATCAGGCGTCATGTTCTTCGGCTTGAAAACGGTATGCATGCCGTCGAAGAATTCCCATTTGGTGTGCAGAAGGCGGCCCTCGTCCAGGATGCGACGGTAGAATGCCGTCCCCGGCAGAGGGGTGAGGATCGAATACTGAGCGAAATCCAGGTTAATGTCGCGACAAAACTGTGAAGTCATCTTGAAAACGTCGGTAGTATCGGGATCGTTTCCGAGTATAAACATGCCGTGGACTTTAATGTCGTTACCGTGAAAGACCGTCATGGCCCGACGTATATCGGCTACACTCTGACTTTTCTTCATGCGCTCCAAGCTCTCCGGATTCACGGACTCGAAACCGATATAGACGTTGTAGCAGCCCGCTCTTTTCATCTTGTTGATCAGTTCCGGATTCCGGGTGGCGTCGGTACGCAATTGGGTGGACCAGGGACGGTCGAAGTTTTTGTCGAGCATGAGATCCAGGATCTTTTCGCTGCGTTTCATATTCACGGCGAAGTTGTCGTCGACGATAAACACGAAACCGCGTCGGTCCCTGAAGTTCTCAAGCTCGGCCATGACCCGTTCCGGGCTCTGAGCCCGATAGCCTCGACCGAACATTTCGGTAACTGAGCAGAAGTCGCAGTCAAACGGACAGCCCCGCGATGTCATCACCGGCCATACCCTTTTCGTGCGTCGGTCCCATCCCTTCACCAGCGAATAATCAGGAATAGGCAGCGAATCGAGATCTTCCAGAGGGGTACCGTAGACGATTTTATCCGTCAGTTTCCCATCGAGCAGATCCAGGAGAATGTTTTCACCCTCGCCGACCGCCACTTGGTCAAAATCCACCTGAACATCCTCGGGAAGCATGCTCGCGTGAATACCGCCGACAATACTACGGGAGGGCAGTCCGCTCTCGGCTCTGGCCTCGCGGTACTCTCTTCCCAGCTCCTTGCCGCGCGTGATGGTCGAAGTCAGACTGGTAATGCAGAGAATGTCCGCCGAAGACAGCTCTTGCTTCGAGACACTGCGGCCCAGGATGTTTTCATTGAGTACTTCAACCTCATAGCCGGCGTTTTCGGCTATCGTAGCCAAATATACCGGCCCCAGCAAAGGAATGTGCATATATTTGGCGAATATGTTCTGGGAGGTGTTGGAGGGTTCGACAAAAACCACTCGTTTATTGCGGTCTCTATTTGTTTTCAATTACGGCTCATTTCTCTGGTTTTGTTGTGTCGGTATCAAAGTGGCCGATACTAAGCAGACTAAAGCCAAAAATAATTAGAGACACCGGCCATAAGACCAACGAGACGGTGAATACAATTGTAAGAGCCAAAAAGAGTGCCAGGAATAAAACCGCCAAGTACCGGAAAAGACGAACGGTGGACATCAATGATACCGTGAGGAAACTGAACCCGATAATGCCCAAGAAAAAGGGCCAAAGTCGCACGATATGCCGCCATGAACTAAAACTGAGATACTGAAAGAATAATCCGACCAATACCAGAAATGTCCCCATCCATATCATGGAAAGGTCGTTGCGGCCATGTTCGAAAAAAAGCATCAAAAAACCGCTTCCCGTAATGATAACCAAAAACGGCCACAAAGCGCTCACACCCGTAATAAGACCAACATTCTCCAATGTGAGAATTGTTCCGGACACAATGAATAGAATCGCCAGTGCGTTGAGACCTTTGGTACTACCCATACGCTTTTACCAACCGGCTTTGACGCGAGCCCGGCAAGCTGCGTGATAGCCGGCGTCGCTTATTGTTTTGCTCTTGATCAAAAGTGGCATGTTATGAAGAACCTCACCCTCCGGATTTGGTCCGGAATCCGGAGATTTCACTCGTCATGGCCTTTGAGTCCCCGCCCCGCCTTACGCTTGAATACGAGGAACTTTTGCAACGATAGGGCAAAGACAATCCGTGAAGAGAAAATAAAAAAATTCGCGCCAAACTCGATAGGCACGTGAAGGCTTCGGCTGGGAGCGGGTGTTCAATGAGGCGCAAAGATCTTCGTACGCACCTCCGAGCTTCGCAACCGCTCGCCTCCTTTCCCGGACCGACCGATGACGAAATCGTTGCCGGGCCGGCATCGCCGATTGTCCCGTCGCCGCAATCATCGATCGCCTAAACGGCATAAACCGGAAGAGGAAGTCGTTCGTCTTGATGATACCGTTAATAGGGGGCGAGGTACCGTACGCTTTTTTCGACCTTCGCAATGAATGCCGGCGCATCCGGCTGCATCCGCCCAACTGTAAGCTCGATAGCTCCCAACGCGCGAAACAATCCCTGTTTGCGATCGTATGCGTGGTGGAGACATCGCCGGCGTCCAAGCGCCCGCCTCCTGCTATAAGTTTGTTTGCGGCGAAAAGGCGGCCCAAGCCGTCGAAAAACTTCAGGGATACCATACTCGATCCGGTGACGTTGGCCGATCTGACGTGTCGTTTACCCTAACTCGGCGGCTTTGGGGGGGGCTAAGCCGAATTGCGGCCGGACATAATCGGTCACTTGCCGCCTGAATTTCAGCATCGCGCATCGGTTGGAGGGCGTGCTTCGCGTGAACAAACAGTTGTCATATTCGGCGCCCGAAACAATTAAATATTGCATTCGGCTGCGTGAATCTTATATTTAGCTTAAGAGCCGATTATTTGAACCCCGAAGGTGCGTTTGCGGGGTTCGGGAGCGTTCGTAAGCAGTAATCGTATCATAACCTTTTTGCTCCGGAGGGGGTTACAATGCGCCGAATTTCATCATGCCGCTTTCTTGTCATGGGGCCGGTCGTACTCCTTACGGCGATGTCGCCGGTCCGAGGGGATGTGACGTTGGACAGCCTTGTGAACAAGGGCGAATACGCCAAGGCAGTCAAGTATGCCGAAGATGAAGTGCCGGCCGCGGATCGGGATGTCGATTTTTGGGTGACGCTCGCCAAGGCATACCGTAACGTGAAGGGTGTGCAGGAAGCTTCGGTGAAAGAGAAAGAGTGTTTGGAGAGTGCTCAGAAGGCCAATCCAAGCCATCCGAGAGTTTATCTGGGATTCGGACGGTATTCGTTTGAGCGCAAGGATTATGCTGAGGCGCAAAAGCATTTCATGAAAAGCTATCTTCTGAAGCGCACGGCCGAGGCGGCCGAAGGCATGGCCCTTTCCTCGGCGAAGCTCAAGCAATGGGATAAAGCGCGCGACGCCGCGGAATCGGCGGTCAATCTTGACAGCACGGTTCATGAGCCGCGGCTGATACTCGCCGACCTCTACCTGAAAGGCAAAGAGTATGAAGACGCCGCCGAACAACTCGAACGCATCGTCGCCAAAGAGGAGTCCAATGTCGAACATTGGAAAAACCTGGCTTTGTGCTACAAGTCCCTCGATGACGAGGCGGGACTGGCCCGGGTTGACCCGAGGATAATCAAGCTGGACGAAAAACATATTCCTTCTCGAAAGCGGCATGCGGAATATACTTTGGCGAAGAAAGACACCGCGACGGCGCTGAAGCTCTATAAGGAACTCGCAATTCTTGAACCCGACGAACCGAAGACGTTCGAGCGTCTCTACGCCATTTCGCGCGCCAAGGGACAAATAAAGGATGCGACGTTGTACTTGAAAAACTATCTTGTGTTGGATTCCGCCAACGCACCATATCGTCGCGCTCTCGGTGATCTCCTTTATGAGCAAAAAGACCTGGGCGGCGCCATTGCGGCTTACCGGAAGACACGCGCACTTGATCCCAAAGTCGATAAAATTTATAAGCGTTATCTCGACGCGCTCTTAAAGAAGGAGCGCAAAGAAGAGGCGGCAAAGGTTATGACCGCGGCGATCGCCGCGAAGGAAACGGACGCCCGTTTATATGAGGCCGTCGGCGATATCCACCGCGAGAAAAAACGTTTCGAGGATGCCGTAAAAATGTACGAGGGGGCGCTTAAGACCGCCCCCGAAAACGTTCGAGTATTGACGGCGCTGGCCGAGTGCCGGGCGAAGGCCGGTGATACTAAGAACGCGATTTTAACGTATG
>WJJU01000443.1 GCA_014729595.1 Chitinivibrionales bacterium | reverse complement strand
TTGCGACACATTCTCGGCGGCACGGCCAATCATCCCCTCGTATAAGACGGAACACAGACGCGACTGTTTACGCATTCAAAAATGATTTCATTGTAATTTCGGTGGTGACCTTTGAGTGCTATTGGAGGTCCGTGCATGGCATGCATATTGCTATCACTGCGCACCCAAGCCTTGGGAGTGGTGGTATCGGCCGGAAATCTTTTCGTTCCAAAAGCTGGAGCTACGAGTGTGCTATCGAGGATGGGCCAGTCTACCCAATTCATGCTTCACGGGCAAAGGGGCCGCTTTGTTAAGGCCTTGGAAAAGCGGTACCCCGCCTCATACGTGGTATCGGATTAAGTAATCGAAAACGCGAAACAGATTCCAGTCAAGGGAATTCGTCTTTTCGAATATGCAAAATGTCGGAGCAAAGTCACCAAGCACGGCATAAACACAAACTAGAAAGACCCATGCCATGACCAAAGAATTCGAGCAAGTGACAAGTGATCAGCTATCCAATAGTTTGGACGATCCCGACACCCAATTAATCGATGTTCGACCGGTGGATGCGTATAATGGATGGCGCTTAAAAGATGAAAAGCGCGGCGGGCATATTCATTCCGCCCGAAGCTTGCCGAAAAAATGGATCAACTATATCGACTGGCTTGATATCGTACGGTACAAGCAAATCGAGCCGCATCATCGGTTAATCATCTATGGTTATGAGACGGAAGCTGTCGAGAGCGTTGCAAACCATTTTCGACGAGCGGGTTATGGAAGGATCTCGGTGTACGAAAAGTTTATCGAAGAGTGGTCGACGGATGAGAGGTTACCCATGGATCGGCTCCCCCGGTATCGTCATCTCGTCCCGCCTCAGTGGCTCGACAGCTTGTTGCGTACGGGCACCGCTTCCGAATATCATAACCAAAACTATGTTGTCTGTCATGCGCATTATCGTAACCGCGGGGCATACGAACAAGGACATATTCCCGGCGCAATTGAGATCGATACCAACACTTTGGAATCCACCGACACATGGAATCGCCGGTCACCTCAGGAACTGAAAGCAGCACTGGAAAAATTGGGAATAACTCACGATACAACCGTTGTATTGTACGGCCGTTTCGCATTCCCCGACAACAACGACCCCTACCCCGGCAGCAGCGCCGGCCACTTGGGTGCTTTCCGTTGCGCCCTTATCATGTTATACGCGGGTGTTGAAGATGTGCGCATACTCAACGGCGGTCTACAGTCATGGATCGATACAGGCTACAAAACCACCACGGAGGAAACTCTCAAGCGCCCGGTATCCGATTTCGGCGCCGTCATACCCAAGCACCCCGAACTGGTCGTCGATATTGACGAAGCCAGGGAAATTCTGCGGGACGACGAAGCAAATTTGGTAAGCGTGCGCAGTTGGCCGGAATTTTTGGGCGAGGTAAGCGGTTACAACTACATCGCGAAAAAAGGTCGTATTCCGGGTGCGGTATTCGGCAATTGCGGTAGCGACGCCTATCACATGGAAAATTACCGCAACCTCGATCACACATCACGTGAATACCACGAGGTCGAGGAACTTTGGGCTCAAGCCGGAATTTCCCGTCACAGACAAAACGCGTTTTACTGCGGAACGGGGTGGCGAGGTAGCGAGGCTTTTTTCAATGCCTGGCTCATGGGATGGCCGCGGGTGTCCGTATTCGACGGTGGCTGGTTCGAGTGGAGCGCCGATGAAAGAAATCCGTACGAAACCGGTACCCCCGAAACACTCTATAGCCGTCCTTCGGTCTAAAGCGAGCGAGAAGCACGATGTATTGCTTAGAGAAGATTCGTAAAGACTTTCCCATTCTACAAGAAAAAGTCTACGGAAAGCCATTGACATATCTTGACAATGCGGCTACGACCCAGAAACCCGCGGCGGTTACGGAAAGGCTCCTTGAATTCTACACCACCGAAAACGGCAACATTCATCGCGGTGTTCATTGTTTGAGTGAACAGGCAAGCGCCGCCTATGAAGCGGCGCGTGAAGCGGTGCGGACATTTATCGGAGCCGAGAGCAGCGCCGAAATCATCTTTACTCACGGTACGACATCGGCGGTCAATCTTGTCGCACAATCTTTCGGCGAAAAGTTCCTTGGTGCCGGTGATGAAATCATCGTTACCGAGATGGAGCATCATTCAAATTTTGTACCGTGGCAGATGCTATGCGAAAGAAAAGGTGCGACCCTGAAGATTCTCCCTTTTGATGACGGGGGACGGCTTCGCATAGACTTGCTGGATTCGTTTCTGACCGAACGAACCAAGCTTCTAACGTGCGTATATGTATCCAATGCATTGGGTACCGTCAATCCGGTCAAAGAAATAACAAAACGCGCTCATACCAAGGACGTACCGGTATTTCTCGACGGCGCGCAGGCGATTCAGCACATGTCCGTCGACGTACAAGAAATCGATTGCGACTTCTTTGCATTCTCCGGACATAAGATGTATGCCGGAACCGGCGTAGGTGTTCTCTATGGCAAAAAGGCTTGGCTCGAAAAGATGCCGCCGTACCAATACGGCGGCGGCATGATTACATCGGTACAAAAAGAGAAAACCACTTTCGCCGGCCCTCCGCTCAAATTCGAAGCGGGAACCCCGAACATCGCCGCCGTACTAAGCCTGCATGCGGCGATCGATTACCTAAAGGATATCGGGATGAGCACGATCGCCGAGCATGAACGGCGCCTTTTCGACCATGCTCTGGAAAGACTCACCAACCTTGACGGCGTTACCGTATATGGCATCGAAGCTCCACGAAGTGGTGTACTGTCATTTAACCTGAAGGGCGCGGCACCTTACGACATCGGAGTAATACTGGACAAATTGGGTATAGCAGTTCGCACGGGAACCCATTGCGCCGAGCCGGTGATGAGGCACTTCGGGATCGACGGGAGTGTTCGTGCCGGCTTCGGCCTGTACAATACACACGAAGAAATCGAGCGCTTGGCGGTGGGTGTGCGTAAAGCTCAAGCGATTTTGCAGTAACAAATGCTACTCGCCGGCATGGCGGTAACAAAACGAGTTTTGTCAAGTATTTCAAATGCGTAAATTAAGTCATTCAACGGACGGCGCGGTACAACGCGCATTCACACGCCCCGGATACTCGACAACCAGTTGCCGAAGCATTCAACGGATTCTTCGGCCGAAGTAACGCCTCCAAACGCTTTCGCGGAGTGAAAATGACCATCAACCGAATTCAGGACGCCATAATCGAAGAGTTTTCGAATCTTGATGATTGGTTCGACAAATACGAGTATCTTGTACGAATCGCCAAGACGGCGCCGGCAAGTGACGGCACGCTGAGAACGGAGGCATACGCGCTCAAAGGATGCCAAGCGAAGGTATGGCTTCGGGCCGAAATGAACCGCGGGAAGCTGCATATAACGGCGGACAGCGATTCCACCGTTACAAGAGGAATACTGGCTTTGCTCATCCGGGTACTCGACAATCAGTCCCCGCGAGACGTCGCTCGCGCGAACCTCTATTTTCTTGACGGAATCGGTCTAAGCACCGGCCTGTCTCCCGGGAGGGCAAATGGTTTGGCGGCAATAATCAAGACCCTAAAGGACACGGCCACTCGCCTGGATTCCCCGGAAGCGGCGAGTGAAACGTGATGAAGCCGAAGAGCCCGAAGCAAAAAAGACTCACGTGCGGTTTTCCCCCAACCATCCCTTCTTTCGGGCCATACGCACGAAAGCATCAACGACGACGGGATCGAACTGCTTGCCTCTTTGCTCCAGCAGCCTTTTGAGCGCCTCGGTTTCTCCGAGGCTGTTGCGGTAAGGGCGATTGGAAGTCATTGCCTCAAAAGCGTCGGCCACATGAAGGATTCGAGCACCAAGCGGGATATCTTCACCGGTAAGTCCCTCGGGGTAACCAGTACCGTCAAAATGCTCGTGGTGGTAGAGGATGAGGGTATAGAGTTCCTCAAGGAAGGGAACATCCTTTACAATATTCGCCCCCAAGTTGCTGTGGGTTTTCATAATCCCGTTGAATTCCTCGTAAGTCAGAGGGCCCGGCTTATTGAGTATATAGCCGGGGATTCCTATTTTGCCGATATCGTGCAGCAACCCGGCGTCCCGAATAATGCCCATCCATTTATCGTCCAGCTTCAACTCGGCCGCAATAGCCCCGGCGATATTCATCACATTTTCGGAATGGCCGTGTGTATAGGTGTCTTTGGCGTCGACGGCGATGGCGAGAGCTTTGATTGTGCGAATGTAATTCTCACGCATATCGGTATAGAGTTTTGCGTTAGTTAACGCTATGCGTGTCTGATTGATGAGCCCCAAGAGAAGCCCCATTGTCTCATCGTACCGTTCGGGTTCACGACGGGCGGCAAAGTATAGAACACCAAAACTGAAATCTTCCCACATAAGAGGCATTACATGTCGAAATGCGAAAGGTTCCTCGATCGGTGCACCGTCATCAGGGGGCTCCCCCACCCTACGCATCGATACGCGCCGCCTTGCCGCCTTTGTGCCTATCGCCTTCGCCAACACGTCAATGGTTTCGTTACACACCCGTCTCATAAGCTGCTCGGAAACCGGGAAGGTTGTGGAGTAATTGAATTCCAGAGATCTCTTGCGAATCACCAGGAACGCCGTCACTTCAATGCCGAAATGCTCTCGAAGCGCGCGAAATAGGGCGAGTACGATCGCATCCCGATCAACCAAGCCCATGAGCCGCTCCGAATAGGTACTGATAAGCGAAAGCTCGGCGATCTTGCGGTTCAGCGAGGCGTACAGCTTGGCATTATTTACGGCGACACCGACCTGTGAAGCCAAGACATCAATAGTATTCAAGTCGAGGAGCGTGAACGGTTTTTGTCCCGTTGGGCGGCTTAAAAAAACCACCCCTATGGTATCGCATCCTACTTTCAGGGGGACGCAAATCGAAGAGCCGGTATCCGCACAGCCCCGGAGAAAATCGACGTCGGGATGCACCTTTCCACCGGCAAGCAGCAGCGAACGGCCGTTAGCCGCAACCCACGTGGCCACTTGCTCCTCATGGTGCGCCCAACAAGACGATTTAGACGGAGGCGAATCGAGTTCTTTTTCCCGCACCGTAACCGTTTTTTTTCGCTCCTTATCGAGGAGCTTCAATGAACCGCTTTCGGCCTGAAGGACCCGGACACATGACTCGAACGCGATATCGAGGAGTTCATCGAGATCTTGCGTATTGGTGAGCCGATTGGCGATTTCGTGAAGTGCAGCCAAGTCCGAAAGAGCCGTATTCTCTTCGGCAAGCTTCGATGCATTAAGCGCACGCTCAACTTTTTGGCCAATGAATTCGATTTTGTACGGTTTTGCTATGTAGTCGAAGGCGCCGTTATGAAGTATTTCAACAGCGCTAATATCATCGGCATGATCGGTTGTGACGATAATCGGCATGAGGGGGCTCTTCCGTTGCATCGCCTTAAGCAGTTCGATGCCGTCCATGACCGGCGGCCGCAAATCGATTACCGCCAAATCGGGCCGGCACTCGGTCAGCGCCCGCACAACCTGTTGCCCGCCATAAGCCGACACGATGCGGTGCCCTGAGCGCTCAAGATAGGATGTCAATGCAATCCTGAGACCCTTATTGCCTTCGGCGATAAGTATAAGACTTTTCTCTTCGTCACTCATTCGCGATTCGATCCGACGGCCCCCGGACCTCTCCGGTGTCTGCTTTCGTCCAGACTGTAGAAAATGCTTCGTATGAAGTCGAAAAGGCAAGTTAAATCAGTCCGTACGTTTTTTTTGAGTACGGCCGAGCGGCATCGACGGCAACAAAGCGGCGCCTTATCTTACCAGCGCCATGTGGCGCCCACTTGATACGTCCCTGCTAGATCAGACATAAGGTAAGAGAAGTCGAAACTCAGAGCGCGGGAAAAGAGATTTAACCCTCCACCAAAGCTGGGCCGCATAATACCAATGTCATATCCAACCCGTAAGGCGAGTACTTCACTTACAACATACTCAAGCCCATAGCCGCCGCGAAAGAGCAGCGCCCCGCGGCTTTGCGTAAAGGATTCCGACACCGGTTCCGTATCTCGCTCCGTACCGTGTACTTCCACCCCCGTCACCCCTTCATTACCAAGCAGATCGGGAGTTCGGTACGAAAGGGTGAGCTTGCCGTAGATATAAGGCAATTCGCGCCGCCATCCTATACCCAGGCGTACATGAGGAGGCCCGAAGTCCTTGTATTTTGAATTCCAGTATAAATAATTCGTCGTAACGTCTTCCATAAGCAATGAGAAGCGAATTCCGGGGCGTTCAAATTCCAAAGTCGTACCCAAATCCAAGCCGATCCCATACCCCATCACTTCAATGAGACGGCGTCGAAGGGCATGGACGGCGCCGCCGACCGCCAGTTTGATGCCCGGACGCAGATCGAAGGCACGCCCATACGCTACGTTAACCATCACTTCGCTCATGGATTCCATGCGAATCCTGGTGTTGTCGTACACCGGCCACGGGAGCGAATCATGTAAAACATCTTCCGTCTCCAAGCCGCGGGTATCTTCGATGTCGGGCAAGTGAAGATAGGCGAGGGAAACACCAATACCCGAGCCGCGTCCTATCGGTGTAGCGTAAGAGATGACGGAAGAGCTAAAAGTGTTCAGATAGTGACCGGCATACGAGACGGATATCTCTCGACTGGAGTCAAGTGACAAATTCGCGGGGTTACTCATTGCGGAACCGTCGTACGAATGAGCCAGCGCGGATCCCGCCAATGCCGAGAAGGAAGGCAAAACAAAAAGCGAACGGTTGGTGTTGGAATAGGGATCGCCGCCCGTTGCCGGCAGTACGCCCCGCACTAGGAATTGAAGAGCAATAAATGAATATGCAAGCCTCATGTGGTCTCGTCGTTGGCTTATTGTAAATCAGCCGCGAAGATAGGCGAAAATATATATCGTGCCCGCTTCACCTCGTCGGCAAACAGTCGGAAACTTACTATCGTATTACAACGCCTCGGTTCCTTGTATCTCATACATAACCGCATCCCGCCGCCTTCCGCCGGCAACAGGATCTACACAAAATACGGTGCACGCCGGCCGGTTATTTGTTTTCATTAGCCTACCCACACTAATATCCGTTCAGAATGGTTTGGTATAGCTCACGGCAAGCCATTGAGCCAAACGATCAGGCACCGTCCTTTCTTGTGCTTCGGATTATTTGCAGAGAGGCGTGGAGGGTTTTCCGAGGCTTGCAATTTGTTCAGGCCGGTGGTATTTTTATTGGTCATGCTCATGGGCGCATGGCTCAGCTGGTTAGAGCGCCGCGTTCACATCGCGGAGATCGCTGGTTCGAGTCCAGCTGCGCCCATTTTTTTATTTCCGTCTAAGAATAATTCTTCCTGGCCTTTCGGGTCGCAAATTTAGTAAGGCGCGCAAAGCCATCCCCTCACGAAGGCCAACTGCCATGGCACGAACTCCCTCCAACCCGTTTGCAGTGATACTGCTGCTCATGGGAGCGGCGGCACTGAGTGGTACCGCAACGGCGCAGTCATGTCTCGCGTTCCTGAGCCCCCCTCAAGCGACTCCCCTAAGCAGCAAAGCATGCACCGTATCGGTCGATGCTTGTGACGGAACTCGATCCGTTGAGTTTACCGCTCTCTATAACGTGCCGGGCGAAAATGAACCTCGTCAACAGGTGTTGGGCAATATAACACGCCCTCCTTTTAAACTCGTTTGGAACATGCAAGACATTCCAAATCAAGTGTACGAAGGAATGAGCCTCGTTGCGGAAACAACTCTTCGCAATCGAGAACGCGATACCACGCGACGCGAGGGCATTTTTCTTACACACAAACCGGTAAAACGACCTCGGCAAACAGCGCCGTATCGATTACGCGGCTGGACTCGCCAAAACGGTTCATTCTCACTTTCGGCACCCGATCGCCCCGGAAAAGCGGAAATTAACGTTTCGTGGAATGAGCACTACTTAGTGTTCTACCTGGCGGTGCAGGACCCGTTCTTCTACAGCGACCTTCAAGCTAATGAGTTGAACAAGCTTGGCGCCGAAATAATGATTGACGCGAAATCGGCACGAAAACCGTTTCCTTCTGAAGCCGCGTTGGTCTATAGCATACCGATCAAAGGAGCGCCCCGCCGAGTCGTCTATAGACCGGAGCAAAACGAAAACGGCTCTTTTGCTTTAGCCGAAAGCACGCATGAAGTCAGCTATCCCAACCGTATTAGAACCGAAGATTTCAAGGGATACCAGATCGAGTTCGGCGTCCCCTGGAGCGCGATGGGAGAAGAAGTCCCCCCAAAGGTGGTGGTGGCCAATATTGCGGTTCACCTGCTTGATACCGCAAGCAACGCCGAAAAAATCGCTTGGGCGGCGGGGACGGGCCATGCGATATACGCCCCTTTTTTATGGGGCGAAATTCACCTGCGCGACAAGCCGGTCCTGGCGAGCCCCTGGCTCCTTTGGTTGGTCAGTTTTGCAGGTGGGATAACACTCGGCCTAGGGTTGCTGCTTCTCTACCGATTGCTCGTCGGCATGAGTTCCTTAGGTCGCTTTGAACGCACCGAAACGGAAGAGCGTCTGCTGCATGATATCATGAACACCATAGAGGAACGCATAACCGATCCCAATCTCGGCCAAACACGTGTCGCTCAGCTACTCTCCGTTTCTCCCGGTAGAATCAACCGCATACTAAAGCGGCGTCATGGTGAAGGATTCAAGCAATGCCTCATGCGCTCCAGAGTCGAAATCGTAAAAGAACGTCTCCGATCTTCCCACTCGAGCGAAGCGGCCATCGCCACTTCGTGTGGCTTCGCTTCCGTGGACGAGATGGAGAAGTACTTCAAACGCTATTGCCGTACGACTCCTTATCGATTCCGTGAGGAACACCAGGTTACCTAAACGAATCGGCGCACCGTACTCGCCAAGGTTACCCCATCTTCTCCCGCGACAAACAGAAAAGACTCGGAGGCTCCGAAAAGCGACGAAAGGATTCGCGCAATTTTCATCGCCGCCTTTCTCTCAGCCCCCCCGCCCCGCCGCATCCCGCATACGATGCAGCGCACGCTGGATTTCCAGGTCCAAACGCGCTTTGTCGTAAGGCTTGGTAAACCATCGGAAAATACTCAACTCTTCCACCCGCCGATCATCAGGTTCGTAGCCGGATACAATAATGACGATCAAGTCGGATCGAATGGAACGGAGAGACTCTAGAACTTCAACCGCATCCTCATCACCCAGCCGCCAGTCCATAACCACTACGTCGCATTCATCTCTATACTCCTGAAGCACTCTTCTTCCTTCCGCACCCGAAGCGGCCTCATGGACGGCGTAGCCGAGATCTGAGAGAAAAATGCGTAGTATGTCTCTAATCTTAGGTTCATCGTCGAGAATGAGAACCGATGTTGGGATTCGCACTTTGAGTATTGCAGTCGTATCGGAATCGAGGCCGCATTGCTCCCCTTCGGGGATTTCAATCCGAAAAGTGGTACCTATATTGTTAGGTTTTACAATCTCAACGCGACCGTTATGAAGCGAGATTATGCGGCGTACCAACGCCAAACCTAATCCCGTGCCTTTCCCGGGTTTTTTAGTTGTGAAGAAGGGGTCAAAGACTTTTTCGGCCAGTTCGTTGGGAATGCCCGTGCCCGTATCGGCGACCGTAATGATAATATTCCCCACCTCCCCTCGGCGTCGCTCAGCCCAACATGTTACCGAAATGGTCCCCCCGTCGGGCATGGCGTCGCGGGCGTTGCCGAAAAGATTCTGAAACACTCTCTTGAGGTATTCTGTATCTCCCAAAACCCATAGCACTTCATCTTTAGTATGCAATTCGATTTTATATTGTTCTCCCAACTGCTTCGCGAAACGAGGCACGATTTTCCGCAAGAAAGCCACAAGATTCATGTTGGTATAGTTAAGCGGTTTTTTGCGCCCCAGGGCAAAAAGCTCGGAAACTAAAAATCGAGCATCGGTCAGCGTTTCGGACATAAGCTCCATACCACGCTTAGTCTCGTCTTCCGCGGTCTGCTTCTCCACCCTTGCGGTTAAATCCATCATTGTTTGCAAAATATTGTTAAAGTCATGGGCCATGCCGCTTGCCAGCGTACCCAGCGATTCCATCTTTTGGTATTGAAACAGCCTCTGGACCATCTCTTCCCGCTGCGATATGGCAAGCTCGCGATCGGTGACGTCCGTTATAGTACCTTCCCACTTTGTGGATGGATCACCTTTGTCCGCACGACGGACGATGCATTCAACCCACTTAGTTTGCCCGTTAAAATCATGAATCCTAAAGGTTCCACGAATCACGGTACGATTTCGATCCAAAACCAAATCGCTTTCATCAAAGAAAAATTCATGCAAGCTTCGCCCAACCATTGCCTTGGCGGGTATGCCAAGCACATTATAGGCGGCCGAGTTGCACCAAAGAAAACGACCGTCGGCTCCAAGCGAGAAGAGCATCTGGGGAAGGCGATGCACCAATTCATGATATTGGACCTTGGATGACACGATTGCTTCGACGGACTTGGAATTTCCACGCGATATGAGGCCGCTGATCGAGGCGACTATCAGTAGCATTGCCACATTAACGAAATACTCGTGACTCAATATCAGGGCAAGCGGCTGTCCCGCTATCCCCAAGGCCGCCAAAACCAGGATAGTATATTGTGCCGCGGCTAAACCGCCGGCCAGGATAGACATGCTGACGCTGTGATGAAGCGCGGTGAAGGCGATCGCAACAAAATAGGCGCTGAAAAGCG
>WJJU01000442.1 GCA_014729595.1 Chitinivibrionales bacterium | reverse complement strand
GGTTGCCATCCGCAGCGGTCCTTTCGCGATTATGTCTTTTGAATGCTATACTGCTAAAGTCTAATAAAATGGCTTATGCCACGGGAGAGGTCAAGTTACTTTAGCTTGCGCTCGGCGCAAAGGCCTAGCCCCATGCGCTTGGGTCGAACAAGAAGCACCAGCTTGTGCTCAGCTTATACCAATGCCGTGCAGGCGAGAAAGCCGGCAACTTTAGTTCGTCAGCCTCTTATAAAAAAGCCTGAATCCCACCTACGGCAAGATCCAGACATTCATGTTTACCAAAATATTGTCCGCTACGACCCCGGCGGCTCGGCGGTTTTTATGAATATTCCACCTCTATTGAGCATTGAAAAACTCAAAGTAGTCATAATTGGCAGCCCCTTGAAATACGATATACACATCGGTTATACCAGTGCCGCCGGATACCGTCGCCGGGGCCGTAAGCTGATAAGTGCCCCAGGCTCCCGTACTATTTGTTGTGATCGTAGCGATTAGAGTGCCGTCAACGCTTCCCAAGCGAACTTCACATGTCGTCGACCCGCTCTGCCCCCTCGATGAGTAGGCCCGAATGGAGTCAAAGCCGGCACCTAAATCCATGGCGTCAAAACGGAGCCAATCACCATTATCAACATAACCGATCGTGGTCGTATAGGTCTCGACACCGTTTTGCGCATCGTGCAGTTCCGCCTCGAAATGCGCGGGATCATGATCGCCGGCGACAGGTGTCGAACTGTAGCTGAACACAACGTCCGCGCTTCGCTCCGAAGAGCCCGCCTCGGCTGTAGCGTAGGCGGTTGCCGTGAGCGTGTACTCACCGCCGTCAGTCAGCTCCGACGTAACTATGTCGAACGTATAAGGCTGCGCCGTAACGGTACCGGTTCGCACGGTCGCGCCGCCCGCACTTACCAGACTGAACTCAACCCGATCGATACCCTGACCGTTCTCCGAACCGATATTGCCGTCGTAGGCCCAGACGTTCACCGTGGTGTCTTCCAGGATCGTCTCCCCTTCTTCGATGCCGCGGATCCAGATGTATGTCTTGAAGTCTTCGATAACATCATTGTAGTCGATGGACTCGAATGCGCCGGCGATGTAGGTCGGGCTGTTCACGCGGTCAACCCACCAGGGACTCGTGCGCATATCGCCGTACGGTGTTTCGACTTCATAGTGAAGGCCGTCGTTGGGATCCTCACGCATGCGCCAGAACTCCACCATGCCGAGTCGAACCGACTCCGGGAGTTGGCTTAATGCATTCACGCGATCTTCATCGGTTATCATGAGGATCACATTACCGGTGATATGAAGAATCGGTTGGTAAAGGAACGGATCGGTCTTGGCGCTTGGCATTGCAAAGAATCCACCCGTCATGGTATCGTACATGCGTCCCATAAACACGAGGCTGTTGTGTGCAAGCATTTGATCGAGTTGCGTCATTGCCTCATCGAGATCGGCGGGACTCAGTGGTTCACTGCTCTCTTCAATCAACGATACGCTCGACGGATCGTCGATGGCGCTAAACAGCGGTGTCGGATCGACGGCGGGCGGTGTTCGTTGTGCATAAGTATAGAGACGTTCACGATCCGACCAAGTCATATAGGTCGCGTAGGTCGAACCTTCCGCCAGTCCGAGTCCAAGGGTCAATTTGGCTTCGCTGGAGGTGCCCATCGTCGGCGCCGTCCCCAACAGCATGTTCGAAAAGCCGCCGTCGTCTTTCTGAAACTCTTTCATGTAATTCATGATTGTGGTCACGACGTTCAACCGTTCGGTATCAGTAATTGTGCGCGTCAAGTCTCCCTGGTTTTCCAGCTTGTTCAGAACGCGAATGACATCACTCAATAAGGGGTACGAGTTCGGTGTCGGCTCGTTGTTGAGGATGTCAAGTGTTTTCTCGTAGACGTCGTCGGCGCGCGGCATAGGCTCGGCAAAGTACTTGTAGACATCCGACAATTTCAGCACGCATCCCACCCGATCGTACTCATCATCGGCGGCTCCCCAGTATCCGTCCGCCTTTTGGTTGTCCGCGAGCCATGTGAAGAGGAGGGCTACCACATCGGCGCCGCCGGCTTCAATGTCGGTGTCATAAGTGACGATTTGCTGTCCCGCATTCCATGGCTCCGTTTCCCACGGAAGCGATTCGAGCCACGGAACGAGGTTTTCCGTAGTAAAGCCGTCGGTCGACGTCTCCAACTCGTTGGAATAGCCCAGGTCGCTCGAGGAGGTATATCCGCGAACACGATAGACAAACTGTCTTGCCGGGTAGAGGTCCTGGTCGCTGTACGAAATAACGTCCGCCGCCACCGTCGCGACCTCTTCGAACGTGCCGCCGACGGGTTTACGCTCGATGCTGAAGCCGGCTTCGCTCGATGCATTGTCGGTCCAGGTGATATCGATACTGGTAAGCGTCTGACCCAACACGGTCAGGTCGCTTGGTGCTTCCGTAGCCGCAATCAGAGTTGTCGCGCTCGTTTCATTCGAATATGCTGAATAGCCGGAAGCGTTGTACGCACGAATTCGGTAGAAGTACTCGGTGTATTCAGAAAGCCCGGCGTCGGTGTATGCGGTCACATCCGGGCCAACCGTCGCGACTTCGGCGAAATCTCCGCCGGCGATCATGCGCTCGATACTGTAACCATCTTCGCTCGACGCGTTGTCGGTCCATACGAGTTCTATCCGTGACACGGATTGAGCGGTAGCGCCCAGATCAGAGGGAGCTGTCGGCGCACCGCCCGCGACCTCACCGGCCAACCCCCAGTAGAACCGTTCTCTGTCGGTGTCGTTGGTTGACGCGGAGGCCTGAAGATTGTCAACGGCATCCACAATCGTAATGTAGGCATTGACATCAGACCTTTGCAATGAGATAGTCCCGTCCGCATTGATTTCCAAAAGCCACTTGTCTTCGTTGCCGATTATTGACCCATTGGTGCGAACATAAAAATCATAACCGCCTACCGCCTGAAACAGGCTCGCCGTTCCTACGTTTTTAAAGCTGTAGCTGTTGTCGCCGTTAACCGTCACGACAAACCGTTCGGCGTCACTGATGTTCGAAGCGTCGACGGAAACCGTATCGGACGTGCTCAAGGCCGAGGCGTACAGATCGTTGAATGCGGATTGCAAGTATATGGTGTCGCCGTCGGCCGGCGGCGCAACGCCGCTTTGCGTTGTGGCGGAGACTTCGTTTGAATAGCTCGAGTATCCGGCGCCGTTGTACGCGCGAACTCGGTAGAGATATTCTGTCGATTCAACAAGGCCGTTGTCGGCGTAGGTGGCAGCGTCGGCTGAAACCGTGGCGATTTCTTCGAAGCTTCCCGCCCCCGCAGCCCGTTCGATGCTGAATCCATCTTCGGTGTCGGCGTTGTCGGACCAGGTCAGGTCAATCTGAGATGAGGATTGGACGTTCAAGGCCAAATCACTCGGCGCACTTGGGACAGAACCGACTGAACCGCCCGTCAGGGTCACATCATCAGCATAAAAGCCGGTGCTATGACCAATCTTCAGGATCCAGAATTCCGCCGTGGTGAGGGCGCCGTCCCAGCTTACGCTCAGCGACCCGCTGGATTCAACATACGATGTACCGCAGCTTTGGTCCACAGCCGGACCCCACTGCCCATTAATCTTGAACTGAATGCGGTAGGAGGCGGTCCCGGATTCAGCACGTAGCCAAGCCGAGACATCATAATCACCTTGGCCGAAGGTATTGAGAAGATCGGTGACATCCTGGACCATCCCCCCCCAATTATTTCCCCCCGAAACGCTCATGGCGGCGGAACCGCCACGGACGGGAGAACTCACCGTCGCCAGTGTCGTACCGTTGCCTGCGTACCACCCGGTTTGGCCGTTTTCCATGTCTCCGTTTGTCAGAAGGTTGGTGCCGATCTGCTCCTGGGTTGTTGCCGTTCCAGTTATGGAACTACTGACACCGTCACTGTTGTAAGCCTCGACCCAGTAATAGTAGGTAGTTCCCGACGACAAACCTTCATCACCGTAGGTCTCAGCGGTTTGGGTACTGATCGGGTCCGTGGGCTTGCTGTTCGAGGTGTTACGGTAGACCCTGAACCCATCCTCGTTGTCCGCGTTGTCGGTCCAGCTCAGATCGATTCGTGTTTGGGATACCACCGTGAGAACCAAGTCGCTCGGTGCCGCCGGCGGAGTTCCAACTTCCGGTTGAAAGGTCGCTTCGATGGTATGGTCCGCACTTACGTTGTTAAACGTATACGAGGTGACGGCACCCTGTGACGCCCCGTCGACCACCACGTCCTGGATGACATAACCCGCATCCGGCGTGATCGTAAATTCCTGTGAGGAACCTTCGATGACGGTAACCGCACCGGATGGCGAAATCGCGCCGCCTACTTCCGCCGAAGCGGTAATTTCGAAGGTTACGGATGTTCCTTCCGCCATATCTATGACAAAATAGCC
>WJJU01000441.1 GCA_014729595.1 Chitinivibrionales bacterium | reverse complement strand
TCTCAATGGAGATCTCGTAGAGGAATCAGCACAAAGACTAAAAAAGGAGCTGACGGGGCTGCTCAAGGCGCCGTGGAAGTCAATCGCGCTCCTGATGAAGAGTATTCGGCAAATGGACGAAAGCGCCCTAAAAGTAATTCTGGATTTCCATGATGAATACCTGCGCCTGGGCCGTTACAGTGCGATCCTAGATCCCTCACCCCAAGTCGATGAGTTCCTTTTAGAGCACAAGGATGCGTCGCGGCTTGATGTTTTCGGTACCGAGAAAACATTTGAGGAGCGGGCATTCGCCACCACACGAGAAATCGAACTACGCAAAAAGAACAAATCGTAATCCCCTCGGGGCGCCTCGTCCGTAAATTGCGCGTACAACCTCTGAAGGTGTCGCCGCTCGCCTTGCCATCACGAAAAAACTACAGGATGTATTTTTGAACTGATGGCTTATTTGGGAATCGGGTACACGGGCGAAGACTCCGCGTTTTTGCGGAGGATCACCGAAGAGAACGAGGCATGGCTGAAAGGTGACAGAGTCCCTCGCTTCTTTGGTGACCGTTTTCTTGTTTTGTACGATTCGAATACCGCGCGCGAATTCGCCGAAAAGTGTCGTGCACGTGCACCGCGAGACGCCATCGTTGTTTATCCAATGGAGCAGGCCCTCCACATGCGACCATTCTGGTGCGAATGATACAGTTCAGCGAAAGACTCGATGCGGATAAGATTCTGCAACTGCTCTCAAAAGCCTTGCCTTACTATCTTACCTCGTGGAATGATCAGGACGATAACACCGGCCTGTTCGGCAGCGTCGATCCGCGGCATTTCAACATGCGAAAAGTAGGCTCTTCATCGCCGGTGATTGAATATGTCATTCGCCCCCACCTCCATATCCTTTGTATTCTGGCGGCATACCTCGGCCGGAGGCCTCACGGGGACGGTGTGTTTTCACTGAGTCGTGAGCAGCTTATCGACAAGGTCAATAAAGGGCTCCGCTGGATTTGCGAAACCCATCTGACCGGCACCCGCGACGTGGAATCGTTTTTGGAGCGTAAGCGGTGGGGCGAGAATTGGCGAAGCGGGCTGTGGGCCACGCTGGCGGCGATCTGCGCCTATTTTGCCGGCGAGGATCTGGACGAAGCCGTTGCGAAGCGCGTGCGTGAAGTGCTGGCGTTCGAGGCGGACCGTTTTATAAACGTAGTCCCTCCGAGCGGCTGCCGCATGGATACCAAGCTCGAAGAAAATGCGGAAGACACCATGATGATTGCGTGGGCGATCAATATGGTTCCCAACCACCCCCATAAACCGGCGTGGGAAAAGGTGCTGTCTATTTGGGCGCTCAATATCGCCACCTGTATTCGGGATCGGGCGGACCACACCGAGTATCTGGGCCGTTCTGTTTCGTACTGGACCACGACGCAGACATTGTACCCGGACATGACCGCCGAAAACCACGGCTTTTTTCATCCCGAAATCCTCACCTATGGGCTATGGGTAATACTCGCCATGGCCTCGTATCGCCTCCACGGAAGAGAGATACCGTCCTTTTTTCATCGCAGGAACCACCAGGAAGCGTTCAATGTCTTGCTTCGATTCTCTTTGCCCACGGGGCTTACCTATGCGCCGGCGGGAACCGATTTGCCGATGTTCCTGCCGCGTCCGCTGGGCTTAGCCTGGGGGTTGTGGAACAACGATCCCAGCGCGCTTCGCATGACCACCAAACTGTTGGCGTGGATGGACGGCCTTCGTGAACATCCCAGCGCCGTCGAAGTGCCGTGGGTTCGCGGCTTTGACGCCCATCATGAGGGATGGGAGCTACTGTTCCAAACACAACCCGGTTTCGAACTCGCAATGCTCGCCGTGCTGCCATTCCCCGACGAGCACCGCTTCTACAGCTTAGGCCAACTCGAAAGTGCCGTCGACACGCGCGAAAACTACAGCTATGTCGAGGTCTGTTATCGTCGTAACACCCGCACCAGCCGAAGCATTGCCTGGAAAGCGTTAGGCCGACACCCAGTCATCGGCATAGCCATCCATTCTTATCCGACACTGGTCGCAATATCACGCGCATCGGGACTGGGAATACCTAAGATCGGTGAACAGATCAAATACGCCGAGGTAGCATTCCATACCGATCGTCCTCAACGAGACGGGTTCGATACGGCCGGGAGAATACACTATTTCGGCGCCAATCGCACATGCCTGCTTCGCCGTGACGTTCGAGTCATTACGTGGGGCGACGACGGGTTGGTGGTGCTGGATACCATAATCGCCGAAAAGAACGTGGCTTTTGAAGAGCAATACCTTTCGCCCATTTACCTGGTGAACGATTTTCCCACCGGCGGGCAACTCCAACTTGCCGGCGGCTCGCTTCGCGAGAATGTCCGTGCCGACAATACACGTCCCCGCCCGCTGAACTGCCCCTCTTTTTGGGCAAGTATCGAATCTCATCTGCTGTTTCAATTTCTTTGGGGTCGCACGAAAGGACTCACCTATATTCCCGCCGCCGGGCCGAACGCGCCCCGCTACTGGAAAAACTGTCGATTCGACATGCTCGCGGTCCACATGGAAGCGAAGCACTGCGCGGCGGGAGAAACCGCCTATGCGGTAGGGTTCTACCTGGGAGCCGGCAAAGGCCCCCGCCCATTCAAATCAGCCGGCACCCCCGGCGAGTTTTTTAAGGGTCTGGTTATTATGGACGGAAAGAATACGATTGGTTTGGATTAGCGTTGCGGCGGTTAATAATTCCAGGTCATTAGTGCCCGTAAACCATAACTAATGCCTGAACATGTCGGTTTTCACTTTCGTCCTAAAGCTTACATTGTAAGCGTTCGCCCGGTCTCGCGGAGCGTTTCCATGAAATCCGCCAGTGGCCCGGAGAAATGACTCGGGAAACAATTCGGGGAAAGGCGCGGAGACTTTGGCCGAGGTGCGGGCGTGAAGCCGCCGCGGAACCACTATTGCACGAGAGTGATTCCTAATTCTTATTTCTTGATTCTAAATCCATTGCCAAGCAAAGCCGATAAAATCGCTTATATCGAATTACGACTTAATACCATACCGATCGACTACCAGCACAAGGAGGCAATCCCATGTGCCCCGCAACAAGCAAGATGTCACCGTCACCGTTCAGGACAATAGTTGATTTTTCGCCCAATTCGCTTCGGATCGATCATGATCGGGCGGTGCTTCTTGTAGGATCGTGTTTCAGCGAGCATATTGGAAGTCGATTGGGGGATTTTCGCTTTCGGCTTTGCAGCAATCCGACCGGTGTGCTCTACAACCCTCTTTCTATCGTTAAAGCCATTCACCGTGTTCTTGAAGGACGCGAGTATACGCAGGAAGAGATGTTCCATGATCGGGGCCAATGGAAAAGCTTCGACCATCATTCCCGTTTCAATGCGTCTACGGTGGAAAAATGCCTGGACCGCGCCAACAACAGTCTTCGACGCGCCGGCGGTGCTCTCGATTCGCTCGGAACACTGATTCTCACATTCGGCACGGCGTTTGTGTACCGGCTGGCCTCGGACGAACGGGTTGTGGCCAACTGCCACCGGCTTCCCCACACCAATTTTACCCGTTCGCTTGCCGGCGTCGGTGAGATTGTCACCTCTTGCCGCGAGCTTCTTAGCATACTATACGAGCGCGACGCCAACCTTAACGTGATTTTCACGGTCAGCCCGGTCCGCCACCTTCGTGACAGCCCCCACGAAAACCAGGTGAGCAAATCACATCTAATTACGGCGGTGTATGAACTCGAGCGCCTTTTCCCCAACGCCTACTACTTTCCCTCGTATGAGATTATGATGGATGAACTTCGGGACTATCGTTTCTACGACAGCGACATGGTCCATCCTTCATCCGTGGCGATCGATTACCTATGGGAGCGCTTCACCGAGAGCTGTATTTCCCCCCGCGGCATTCGCTTCATCAAAGCTTACGCGCCGATACTCAAAGCTTGTGAGCATCGTATACAAGATCTCGATTCCGAATCAACCCGCTCATTTGCCAAAGGACAACTCGACCGTATCGACCGCCTCAACAACGAATTCCCCGAAGTCTCCCTCCGTAATGACCGGATATATTTTGAGTCGCTTGCGTCGGCGGGACCCGGTGAGGTATCCGGTTGAGCTTTCAGGGAATAATTTAACGTACCGGTAAGCAGGCGATGCGCTCAGTTCACAAATCCGAAATTCTCATCTATCATGCCGGTGCACTTGGTGATTTTATCACGGTACTGCCGGTGCCGGCGACTTTGCGGGAGAGTCGGCCCGATGACCGTCTGGTGCTGTTGGGACGCAAAGCGCACGGGGAGTTGGCGCTCGAGGCGGGACTGCTCGATGAGGTATGGGATCTCGACCGCGGTGACTTTGCCGGTCTATTTGCCGACCGACCGAGCGACCGACTCGGAGCACGCTTCAAGGTCTTCGATCTTGCGCTCGTTTTCGCATCACCACGCAGTACTATCGTAAACACTCTCAAATCGGCGGGCGTCGATGAGATCCGGGCTCAATCACCGTTTCCCCGGAAACGGCGGCATGTGGTGGATTATCACCTTTCGTTGCTGAAAGGGTTGGCGCCCCCGCCCAACAATCCCGTGCCAAGTCTCGATCCGCGCCCCCGCAAGCACACAAGCACGGTGGGAACCGCGGGGCGGCCCCGAAAAGCAACGGTCGTTCTGCATCCCGGAAGCGGCGGTTTTCGCAAAAACTGGGCGCTCGAGCAATTCATCGAATTGAGCCAACACTTAGAGAAACAGGGGCGCGATATACTATGGATACGGGGCCCCGCGGAATGGGACCTCGTGTTTCCCCCCCATGCCGCCGTCGCCCACACACCTTCGGTATTGGACCTCGCCCGCCTTCTGAGCAAGGTGTCACTGTTTGTCGGCAACGACTCCGGGGTCACACACCTTGCCGCCGCCTGCAAATGCCCAACAATCGCGTTGTTCGGCCCCTCCGACCCGGCGGTCTGGGCACCCCGCGGCGCTCGGGTACACATAATCGACGCCGCTCCGCCATGTCGCCCATGCCACCCGACAGGGAATCATACCAAAGAGTGCAAAGAAAGATGCATGGCACGCATATCGGTTGCCGAGGTGCTGAAGGTGTGTCTAAATCATTTGTCTTGAAATGAACGAGGCGTTACCTTCACGCCCTCCTCAAAGCCCACGATTCATACCGCACCAACTCTTCCCCCGGCATCCGTGGGCAACCACACCCTTGGAAGGAAATATCCATAACAAGAAAAGCCACAAGGTCGAACATCCGCCTCTTCCATGATATACTTTAATTTTGATTTGTCCGAATCCGTATAAATAATTCACCCAGCTTATTATTCCATATTATTGCTCGCTCGAAAAAATGGCGACCATGGCATAATCGCCACATAATAGGGCTTCTATGTTACATATCGACCAGAACCTTTGCACCTTCTGCGCCGGGTGCTCTTCGGTATGCCCCGTGGCGGCGATCGTGGTACGCGCCAATACAAGCCGTATTGCCGAAACATGCATTGAATGCGGCGTATGTCGTCGTTTCTGCCCCGTCGAAGCGATCGCCGACAGGGAGCCGCGGGAGTCGGCTCATGAAGTATGATTTGGTGGTTGTGGGCGCCGGCATAGCCGGTCTCTATCTTGGACGACGTATGGCGCGTGAGGGATGGCGTGTGTGTGTGCTCGATCGCCGCGAGAAAATCGGTACCCCCGTACGGTGCGGAGAGGCTACGGGGAACCGCGCGGAGCTTTCGCGATTCGTGCCAATCGACGAATCGTGGATTGCACGCGATTATGGGGGCGTGTTCATGCATTGCGACGGCGGTCTCGAGATCGCTCGCGAGATTCCGGACGCGGGCCTTATACTTCATCGTGACCGATTCGAACAATCGTTGGCGGACGACGGCCGTGAATGCGGCATGGAAATCCGGCTTCAAACAGCCGTTACGGGCTTGGTGTGGGATCAAACGCACTGTCGCGGGGTGGTAATCGAAAATGGTCAAAATATAGAAAGCGACTATGTGGTTGCGGCCGACGGCGCCGAGGGAGGGGTGGGTCGCTGGGCGGGAATTACGCAAACACTCGCGCCGCGCGAGGCGTTCAGCGCCATCCAATATACGATCCACGCCGATTCTTTCGACGACGGGTACCTCCATTTTTTTGTGGGCCGCGAGACGATACCGCGGGGCTATAT
>WJJU01000440.1 GCA_014729595.1 Chitinivibrionales bacterium | reverse complement strand
GTCAGCATACGAAATTTGGTGACGGCGAGGATGAACGGCTCTTGGGCAACGACGGGACTGAAGTGGAGGGTTTGAGTGTCGAGGGGGGCTCTTCGTTGGATTCCTGGCGGCCCAGAAGCTTGGCAACGAACGCGCACGACCAAATCGATAACCCGGGAACGCAAAATGAGTCGCTGTTCGAAGGCTATCTCTCCTGCGGTACCGGTGAAACCTTGGATGTCAAGCTCTCCGGTTTGGCGGGTGTCGGTTCTTCGTGCGATATCTACGTCTACCTCGATGCTGATGACGGCTCGTCAAAAAGCGACTCCTCGATTCGTGAAATATCGATGGACGATGTTCCTCTCTTCTTGAACGATCCTGACGGTAATACCTATCGTGGTGAGTTCGTCGAAGCCGCTTCGAGCGCGGCAAACGGCGGCGGACACGGGAACTACGTTGTATTTCGCGACGTGACGGCGGATAGTGTGCACGTGCGCATCGATGATGACGCCTCCTTCGTAGGGAGCGGCAACAACCGCCCGGCAATCTCGGCGATACAGATCGTCTCCGGAGCGGACAAGAATTCGGTGGTTGTCAATAGCGATACAGAGCGTGATGCGGTGGTGGGAGATAATGCGGTCGCCCAATTGTACGAGGGTAAAGTGTATGAGCTTTCGTCAAAGGCGGTGGAGATCGGCGGCGATGACTTCATTACGACAGGTGAAGACACCGACGTGGTGATAGGGGGCGCGGGCGGGGACCGTGTCGACGGTCAAGGGGGACACGATTTGATCTTCGGTGACAACGCCAACCTGATTATGTTTAAAGGAGAAGTCATCGGATTCGATCCGTCACAATTCAATGACGGTTACCATAGCTGGAAGTCGCTCGACGGTAATGATTATTATCCGAGTGTATTCAACCCGTATGCAATCGAAGGCGTTGTCTTGTTGCGTAAGACCGTGGGCGGTGACGACTATCTGTCGGGCGGTGCCGGCGATGACTTGCTTTACGGACAGTACGGCGACGACACGTTCGGTTTCGCCGGGGAGGGGTTGGGTCGTGATCGCATTGTCGAAGCGGGCGATTCGCAGTACGAAGGGCGGCCGAACGATGCGAGAGACAAACTTGACTTCAGTGCATTCGCCGGCTCCATTGCCGTCGATTTGAGCGAAGCGGATACGCAAATAGTCAACTGTATCATTGTGGACGGTGATGTAAACCTTGCTTTAACATTGTTTAGCGAAACGGGAATAGAAGACGTCGTCGGCGGCGATTTCGATGATATTATCTTCGGTAACAACCGGGAGAATGTCATTCATGGCGACGCCTTGGGTCATTCGGACGGCGGCAACGACATAATCGATGCGGCCGGCGGCGATGATACCGTATTTGGGGCCAAAGGCGATGATATCATTATCGGAGGGTCGGGTAGAGACAGTTTGAGCGGTAATGAGGGCAACGACACAATAATAGGCGGCAGAGATAACCCGACGAATCCGTATGACTATGATTCCGAAGAGGGTGACGACACGATCCACGGCAATGAAGGCAATGACACTTTGTGGGGCTCACAAGGGGACGACGGATTATACGGCGATGAGGGAGATGACATACTCTACGGCGAAGGCGGCGACGATCTGCTTGTAGGCGGGGTTGGAAATGACAAGCTTGACGGAGACGGCGGTGACGACCTTCTTGCCGGCGGAGCCGGATACGACACAATCGATGGTGGTTCGGGTGTCGACTTGCTTTATTTCCCGGGCGCAACCTTCGGCGTCTCCGTTGTGCTGAGTCATGGTGGAAAGGGAACGGCAACCGATGGATTTGTCGACGCAAGCATTGAACCGGCGGTTGCTTTTATCGACGAACTTGATCGGATTGAGGGTGCCGTCGGGACCGACTTCGCCGACAGTATGCTGGGCGACGATAAATGCAATGAGTTCCACGGCGGCGGCGGCGATGATACCATTGACGGCGGCGGCGGTGGTGATCTGCTGTACGGCGACGCCGGGGATGACCTTCTGACGGGAGAAAGAGGGAACGATACGATCCACGGCGGCACCGGCGCCGACACGATCGACGCGGGATCGGGCAACGATACGGTCGTGTGGAATGATGGAGACGGGAACGACAATGTGGAGTTGGGAAGCGGGAGCGACGACTTTAAAGCGTCCGTTGGTGATTCCGATGATCTGGTGAAAATAGAGAACGGTGCTTCGGGTGCGGCCGCAATCACGATCACAAGCTCCCAAACGTCGGTGTTGCAACTATCGCTCGACAGGAGCGATGATATCAGGATAGATACGGCGGGCGGGAACGATCGGGTGGTTGTGGATTCCTTGTCCAACGTTGACTTGTGGCGAATCGACGTGTCGTTGGGTGCCGGCGATGACGTGCTTGATGGGAGAAAAGCGGAGGTTTCCGTTAGGGCATTTGGTGAGCAAGGCGACGATACGTTCATTGGCGGACATGCGCATGACAGTTTCGACGGCGGCGAGGGAAGCGATTGGGTTGATTACTCTCTCGCGGAATCGGCTATATGGGTAAGCATGGGATATATTGTGCACACTGACGGGATGGGGTCCTACGACACGCTTGAATATATCGAAAACATTCGTGGCTCACAATTCGACGATTTCATAGTCGGTACCAACGGCGATAATGAAATTCGGGGCTTGGGTGGAAACGATCGGATCCTGGGCTGCGGGGGCGACGATCTCATTTTTGGGGGCGCCGGTGATGATGCGCTTGACGGCGATGAGGGCGAGGATGTCCTCTACGGTGGCGAGGGTAGCGACACAATCGACGCCGGAAACGACGCCGACATTGTCTACGGTGAAGCGGGAGAGGATATTATCGACGGCGGCGGCGGCGACGATTCATTGTACGGAGGTGAGGGCGACGATACGATTTTTGGTGGAAGCGGCGACGACCTGATCCTTGGTGATGCGGGCGATGACGTTCTTGACGGTGAGTGGGGAAATGACACCATCGACGGCGGAGTGGGCAACGATGAGATCGACGGCGGTAGTGATGACGACGCCGTCACGGGAAATGTCGGCAACGATGCGATTACCGGTGGCTCCGGGCGCGATGTGGTCTTCTATGCGGAAGAAAGCATGGCCGGCGCGCAGGGAGTGATAGTCAATCTGAGTGATTGCGGCGACGGGACCGCGGTGGATGGATTTCTGGGATTGGATACACTTCTCGCTATTGAGGATATTACGGGAACACGGTTCAGCGACACGCTGACCGGAAACCAATCTGACAACCACATTTACGGTGGGGGGGGAGACGACTCAATCGATGGCGGCGGCGGCGACGATAGTCTTTACGGTCAAGCCGGAAACGACGATGTGAGGGGCGGTGACGGCGACGATTCAATTGAAGGTGGTCAAGGAAGTGATTTGGTTGATGCCGGTGAGGGGGACGATCGTGTCTATTGGAAGGCCGGTGACGGAAGCGATATGGCGGCTTCGCTCGGTACCGGCCGATGTGATCGCGTATACATCGCAACTACCGATGCCGACGAGGCGATCGGCATAGAGAGTTCAGGGGCCGATACCCTCGTGGTAACTGTCGGTGATTCGCTCACCGGTTCCGTTGTCGATACCTTTGCGTACATGAGTGCCGATTACCTTACCTTGATGACATACGGCGGCGACGACACGGTTGTTTTGGGCGATCTTGGCTCGGCGGGAATTGACGAGGTAAACGTGGATTTGGGTGATGGCGATGATAGATTAGATGCGAACGCTGTCACCGTCGCGACTGATATCGTGGCAATCGGCGGCGCCGGGAACGATCTGTTCGCGGGTGGCGCCGGTCACGATGAATTCGACGGTGGTGACGGGGTCGATTGGGTCGATTATTCCGAGGCGACAGAGCGGGTACGTGTCGAGCTTTGGCGAAAAGCGCGCGATGACGGACGCGGTTCATGGGACACGCTCTCGAACATAGAGAATGTAATTGGTACCGAGTATGACGATTCCATCGAAGGAAGCTACGAAGCGAACGAAATTCTCGGCCTGGGAGGTGATGATTGGATTGATGGAAACGGTGGCAACGATGTGATTGCGGGCGGCGGCGGCGACGACACCATCGATGGTGGTTCCGGTGACGACATGATCGACGGCGGCGCGGGAAGCGATACTCTTGACGGGGAATCGGGAGATGACCGCATTGCCGGCGGGGCGGGTAACGATTCGATTGAAGGTGGTGGGGGTACCGATCTTCTGTACTTCCCGGAATCCGATCAGGCCGGCGCCCACGGTGTCGAGGTAATCCTTTCTTCACACGGCCGGGGTACGGTATTTGACTCCGTAGGCGGGACCGATACGCTCGCCGGTGGTGTCGAAGGTGCCGTTGGAACACGATTTGCCGACACGTTGGTCGGAAATGACGACGAAAACGAGTTCTACGGTGGCGCGGGTGGCGACTTCATTGACGGGCGCGGCGGTGACGATGCTCTTTTGGGTGAAGAGGGCGACGACACGATCTACGGCGATGAGGGCGAGGACACGATTATCGGCGGTGACGGAATAGATGCGATCGATGCCGGGGCGGATGATGATGCGGTCAGGTGGTTCGCCGGAGACGGGGAAGATGCCATGGTTGACCTTGGGGCCGGCAGGTATGATACCATGGAAATAAGCACAACCGACGAAGCGGAAATGATAGTCGTCGGAAGCGGGATGGATGCGGGAGTGACGGTGAGCATGACCGCGGCGGGCGGTATCGGGAGTTCCTTGAGTTTTGCAAACGCCGATTCGATTCGGTTGACAACGGGTGATGGTGACGACACGGTCGTGATCGGGGATATCGGCACTACGGACTGCGACGGCCTTGAAGTGGATCTCGGCGCCGGAAACGATCTTCTCGATGCGTTCGACGGCTCGAGTGCAACGCCGTTGACCGCATTTGGTGCAGAGGGTAACGACACATTTATCGGCGGCGCGGCAATCGATTCTTTCGACGGTGGCGTAGGCGAGGATTGGGTCGACTACTCAAGAGTGCACAACGGCGTACAGGTAGACCTGAGCCGGCGGGCGGACGACGACGGCATGGGGGCCAAAGACTATTTGGATGACATAGAAAATGTACGGGGATCCCAATTCGGCGATTACATTAAGGGCTCCAGTGCCGACAATGTAATCCTTGGCCTCGGCGGCAACGACCGGATCGATGGTGATGGTGGTAATGATGAGATTCACGGCGGCGGCGGCGACGACACCATCCGTGGCGAAAGCGGTAACGACACGATCTTCGGTGAAGACGGTGCCGACGACATCGACGGCGGTGGGGACGATGACCTGCTGGACGGTGGCCGGGGGGACGATACTGTTGACGGAGGCTACGCAGGGACCGATCTTCTGATGTTCGGTGACGCCGGCAGGGGTGTATTTGTCAAAATGGAGAGCTACGGCGCCGGGGTGGCCGATGACGGGGCGGAAGGGCTCGATACTTTCCACCGCATCGATGGAGCGGTCGGTACGGAGTATTTCGATTTCATGATCGGGAACGATTACGACAACGAGTTCCACGGCATGGGGGGCGAGGATGTACTGCGTGGCGGCGGTGGGGAAGATATTCTTGCGGGCGGCGACGGTATCGATCTCGTTGAAGGAGGCCAAGGGAATGACTTGCTCATGGGTGGTGCCGAGAATGACATCGCGATAGGTGCAGAAGGCAACGATTTGCTTATCGGTGGAACCGGCGACGATATGATCGAGGCCGGCCGCGGGGAAACCGATCATCTGGTACGGCAGGATTATGACGGCAACGACACCATAAACGGCGACACCGGCGAAAACGACCAACTCACCATTCTGACTTCGGGCGTGCTAAACGAAATTATTACCACCCAGGTTGATGATGATCTGTATAACGTCGGCAGAACTACGGCCATGCCGTTCGAGCTGGAGGTTAGAGGGGTGGAGCATATTGAATCGGAATCCGTGGACAGTCAAGATTCGGCCGGCTTGTCACTATCCGACTGGGATCTTGTCGCCACTGACGGCTCATCGGCACCCTCGTCCGCAACCGCAAGCACAAATCCGCTGCTCATCGATCTGCTCATGAACGGTTCCGAAGAGAGCGAATGCTGATTTTTAACGCAAAAAGTAAGGCGGGCCATGGCCGCCTTACTTTTCGCGGGTCTATGATTATATCTTGTAACTGTTCGCGACTACCACGGCCGTGGCGGCTGAGCGGAGCGACGACTTTTTCCTGCGGCGAAAGACAATGTTTGTGGGTATGGGGCGAAGCCCCCTTCGGTATCTTTCCGGACACTATGCGTTAAATAAAAGAGTACATGCGTTAAGGACAACTGCGTGAAATCTCTTACATACCTATCGATCCCACTGATGGTGCTCATAACGGCCTTAATCGGTTGCGACGGCACGGGGAGGCTCGAAGAGCTATTCAAAGAACCCAACACAAACCCGGTCAGAAAAGTCCTCAAAATAACCATGCCGCTCGGTTATGCCGCCAACTTGGCCATGACCGCCATGACGGGAGAAAAACCCGCCAATGTGCACTTTGTCGAGGGGGGTGAGGGGACGTTGGGCAATTTTGTCTTGAAGGTGACGGTGGACGAGGGGTTTCCGTTACCCCTGGGGATTGAGGCGACCGGACATATCCTTGTCGCCGGTGTTATGGCGCGTCAAAGCATGGCCATGATGTCGATGGTATTCACCGAAATAAATATTACACAAGGGGTGTTTGCCATTAATGATATTTCTACTGTCCCGGTGGTGATGGAAGAGGATCTTGTCACGGGGGATACCGAACTTTTTGTCGTTTTCGCCGATATGGATATGAATGGTGGTTCCGATACGCTGTTTTCGGTAGGCATGACCGATGAACGTATCGAGGCGGAAATGGAACGATATCAAAAGATGAAGCTGTTCGATGAAGAGACGACGATAGAGCAGAATACATGGATTATAAGAATCGACAATGGTGAAACCCCGACGGAGCCCTCCGATGATATCTATGCGGTTTCGGGAGGGGGGCAATACGTTGACGTCGGTTCGTCTTCGGCGGACATCACCCAAATAACCATGATGAACACGCGCATGAAACCGACATGCAAAAAGAATCCTCTCGAGGGATGGACACTGCTTCAGAATATCGACGGCGGCGATGTGCAAAACGAAATAGGTCATCTTTTGCTCGACGCACATGACGTATGCGATGGAAGCATGAAAGTGGGGGCGGCGACCGGGGTCTACTCGAGAATGTGGGGCAAACGGATAGCAATGAATTTAGATCAATGAAACACGCTTTTGGAAGGAGTCTTGCACATGTCAAAACAATTACTGATCTATGAATCGGCGCGTCCGATTTCGAAAACAAAACATCGCGATTGGTCGGTAAAAACCGGAGACAACTACGGGTTCGCGCGAAGTATCAATTCGGTGCCGATTACCGCCGTTGAATTCCCCAACGCCGCACGGGAGTATTCGATCGTGTTCACGGGCAAAGATGACTCGTTGATCCCGGTGGTTATCCTTGGTGTTCGCGAGAATGAAAATCTTTATATCACGCCCGAAGACAAAATCGCGGCAAAGTACATTCCCGCTTTTCTGCGCCGGTACCCATTCGTTTTTTCGAGTAACGACAACGGGGACAATTTCACCCTGTGTATCGATGAGTCGTTTTCCGGCTGCAATCAAGAAGGCCGCGGCGAGCGGTTGTTCGATGCTCAGGGGGAGCAGACTCTTTACCTGAAAAATGTTCTTGATTTTCTCAAAGAGTACCAAACACGATTCTCGCGCACAAAGGCGTTCTGCACCAAGCTCAACGAACTCGGCCTACTCGAGCCGATGAACGCTCAGATACGGCCGGTAGAAGGCGGCAATATTACCCTTACCGGTTTCATGGCGGTCAACCGGGCCAAGCTTAAAGAGTTGCCGGCGGACCAACTGCAAGGTCTCGTAAAAACCGACGAACTGGAACTCATCTATCTTCACCTTCAATCACTGCGTAATTTTGAAATGTTCCTCGAAAAAATAGGCACAAACGCAGCTCCCCAGCCGCAGGC
>WJJU01000439.1 GCA_014729595.1 Chitinivibrionales bacterium | reverse complement strand
TGCGACAATCAAAATGATCAGCAAATCGCGGGGATTAGTTCCGATAGAAACGGCGGCGGGAATCAAGGCTTTTTATGATTGTATGAGTTTATCCTGCGAGCAAATAGTAGTCGCGGCTGGAAATAAACAACTCATACGCAGTAAGGTACTTAGCCGAAACAATATCCGGCCGACGGCACATGGCGCATCCCAAAATGCGATTCCCCAAAGTAATAATTTTGTTGAGGATGCGGTCGCCGATGATCTATTGAAAAAAACCTTGCACTTACTTAAAGAGGAATTCGCGCAGTTATTAAAAATTAAACCCGAAAAAATAGATGTAAAAGCAGCGTTGGAAAAATACGGCATCGATTCAATCCTTGCCATGAATGCAACTAATCATTTGGAGAAAACATTCGGAGCACTTCCCCGAACACTGTTTTTTGAATATCAGACGATCGCGGAGATTGCCGAGTATTTCGTGCGGTCTCATGGTAAAGCGGTACGATCTTTGCCGTCCCCCGCCTCTTCGGAACCGATTCGAGTCGGCACGGCGAAAAACAAAATGGATAGTAAGTCGGCCGTCTTCGCCGGCGCCGGGAATAAGAAGTTTATCCGGCGGATCAGGGGCACAACACATAATGCGCGAGAGAATTCACCATTGGGGTATGCAGAGCCTATAGCCGTTGTAGGAATTAGCGGAAGATATCCTAAGTCGTTTACAATAAATGAATATTGGAAAAACCTGCGGAATGGAAAAGACTGCGTCATCGAAGTGCCGCCCGAGCGCTGGGATTGGCGTGAGTACTATAATGAAGATCGAAATGCAATGGGTTATCACAATAGTAAGTGGGGGGGATTCATTGACGGTGTCGATGAATTCGATCCAAGATTTTTCAATATATCGCCGCGTGAAGCCAGGACAATGGATCCCCAAGAAAGATTGTTTTTGCAGCACGCTTGGATGGCGTTGGAAGATGCCGGCTATAACCGGGCCGGTATACAAATTAAGGACAATAATTATCTACCTGGTCAGGTAGGAGTTTATGTTGGTGTAATGTATGGCGAATATCAGCTTTTTGGGGTAAACGCTACGCTGCAAGGTAGACGCACGGCTATACCCGGCAGCTATGCAAGCATCGCCAACCGAGTATCATACGTACTGAACCTTCATGGTCCGAGTATGACGCTTGATACAATGTGTTCATCATCTTTTACCGCTATTCACCTTGCTTGCATGGACTTAAAGCTGAGACGTACACAATGCGCCGTCGCCGGTGGAGTCAATGTCAGCATCCATCCAAACAAATATTTAATGTTAAGTAACGGGCAGTTTCTATCAAGTGAAGGCCGGTGTCAGAGCTTTGGTGAAGGAGGAGAGGGTTATATTCCGGGGGAAGGAGTCGGTGCCGTCATTCTAAAGCGTCTTTCCGAAGCTGTAATTGATGGCGATAATATTTATGGAGTGATATTAGGCAGCGCACTGAATCATGGAGGGAAAACAAACGGATACAGTGTGCCTAACCCTCATGCACAAGCCAGTGTTATTAGTCGAGCGCTGTCGGAAGCAAATACTGAACCGCGACATATCAGCTACATTGAAGCGCATGGAACAGGGACTGTATTGGGCGATCCAATTGAAATAGCGGCATTAACAAAGGCTTTCAGGAAGCGGACCGAGGATAACGGATTTTGCATGATAGGATCGGCGAAATCAAATATCGGGCATTGCGAATCTGCAGCGGCGATTGCAGGTCTGACGAAAGTGCTTTTGCAAATTAAGCATCGCCGGATTGTGCCGTCGTTGCATTCGGAAAGGCTGAATCCACACATTGATTTCGATAGCACGCCGTTTATTGTAAACCAGAAGCTTTTTCCTTGGGAGCAGCCTGTCATAAACGGGTGCCGCATTCCAAGGATAGCCGGAATTTCCTCATTTGGGGCGGGAGGATCGAATGCGCATCTAATCGTGAGAGAATATGTACCATCAATCGACGGACAGCGCCCAGCGGTAATTATTAATAAAAAATGCCCGATCATCATTCCATTATCCGCGCGTACGGAAGAGCAGTTGTATCAGAAGGCTATGGAAATGCTTGCTTTCATTTGCAATGAAACCGAAGATGGTGTATTACATAATGTTACCCAAGAAGATAAACCAGCATATTTGGCATCGATAGCATATACGCTCCAAGTGGGAAGAGAACCGCTGGATGAACGGTTGGCATTTATAGTCGATAACATCGACCAGCTAATAGAAAAAATTCGGAATTTTTGTTCTTATATGCCCATAGACGACAATAC
>WJJU01000438.1 GCA_014729595.1 Chitinivibrionales bacterium | reverse complement strand
GTGTTAAGATACGCCTGGGATTAGACGACCCCGATGAATTCCATGCTCTCCTTCAAGTCCTCAACGATTATCCGCTATCGGCGGTGATAGTTCACCCGCGGACCGGCGCCCAGATGTACAAAGGTTCGGTAGACTTGACGCGGTACGCACGCATCCTCACAATGTGCGTTCACCCGACGATCTATAACGGCGATATTACCACGCCGGCATTTTTCTCCCACCTCAGAGCCCTCTATCCAACTACCGCCGCATGGATGATCGGCCGCGGGATACTTGGCGATCCTTTTCTCCCAACGCTGATCAGAGGACGGGAATTGCCGAAAAATCCCTCAAAACGGATCGAAGCTTTCCATAACGACCTTTATGAACGCTTTAGTACGCTTTATTCGGGGCCATCACCACTACTGGGGGCGATGAAGGAACTCTGGGGTTATCTGGCGCAAGGGTTCTCCGACGGCGATAAGCTACTCAAGTCAATCAGAAAAGCGAAAAAGCGCGGCGAATACGAACGGATAACCAGCGAATTTTTTGCGGGAAGCGCATGCCGAACAAGGGCGGTGGCGGAAGAAAAAAGTCGATAGATTTTCCTCCCTCATCGGAGCGTTATCCACACTCGTCGATTCTCTCGCGGTTCACGCAGAGCGCGTTGGACCGTCAAACACATACGACCGCCGTCGATCAGGCCCTATACAGACCATTCTCCGAGCGCACTAAATCCACGGACTCCAACTCTTCGAATTCCTTGGCGGCGTAGATCACGGCACGCACCGACCGCTCCTGAATGTCAAGAAAACCGAACGATGGATCGATACTCTTATCCCTGTGGGATTTGAGATGACCGGGATTCATGGTTAGCCTACCGTCGACCACGGTGATATCGGGGTGATGGGTGTGCCCGTGCAATATGATATCGGTAACCGATCTGTCTTCGTCGGGCAAATCTTTACCGAGGCAGTGGACCAGTACAACCCGCAAACCCAACACGGTTTCGCGGACCACTTTCGGCAAGGTGCCGTCACGGTATTTCGGATGGTAGATACCGGGCACCTGAACCACCTCGAGCCCGGTATCAGCCAAATCAATCACGTCTTCGTAGTCATCACCCAAGTGATACAACGAAACGATTCGTTGACGGTTTTGTAGCCAGTCGACTGCTCTTTCGAGGCCTTCTTTGTTGCGATGAGTATCGCTGACAATTCCGATCCGCATGACTCCCCCCTGCTATAGTGTACGTGACGGTATGTATACGCAGAGGGGTACCGGCGGTATAAGCCCCTCGGGCCGTGAGCGGAACGCCGAGTGTCCACGGTCGATCCTCATGCGCGGGATTGGTGGGATACACTCGGCTTTATCGGCATAGTTGGCCCGACGCCCCCCTCAAATCGAGAAAAGCCACGACGACATTACGCCGCGCCGCCTACCTGTAGTTTACCAACGCGTCGAAGCATTTCCTTGTACTCTTTCATGTAGGTATCCACATGGGCCACGACATTGCTCGCCGTGTATCCGAATTTTTCATCGAGAACTTTGTACGGTGCGGACGCGCCGAAGCGATCCATGCCTATCACCTTGCCCAGCGGTCCGGCCAGGCTTTCCAGCGACACCGACAATCCGGCCGTAAGTCCCAGAACCGGCGCCCCGAAGGGAAGAATCGATTCTTGGTAATCTTTGGGTTGTTCTCGGAACAGCGCCTCAGAGATGGCGGACACCACCCGCGCCTTCAGTTTCTTTTCGGCCAAAGCCTCCGCCGCTTCTACGAGCGTTGAAACCTCTGACCCGTTCGCCAAGAGGACCAGATCGGGAGTTTCACCATTTTCCCATACCACGTAAGCACCCCGCTCAGCAAGAAGCGCATCGTTATAGCGGGACCCGTTTTGAGCGGGAAGATCAGTGATATTCTGCCGTGAAAGCACCAGCGCGGTCGGAGAATTTTTATTTTCCAACGCCAGCTTCCATGCCACACTCGTTTCGGCGGAATCCGCCGGCCGCAGCACGAGAATACTCCTATGCCCTTCGGGACTTTTCATTTTCTCTAAAAGCCTTATCTGAGCCTCTTGCTCCACCGGCTGATGCGTCGGGCCGTCCTCTCCGACCCTGAAAGCATCGTGCGTCCAAATAAATTTAACCGGTAAGCCCATAAGTGCGGCAAGACGAACGGCGGGTTTCATGTAATCGGAAAAGACAAAGAACGTACCGCAAGCAGGTATAATCCCCCCATGCAGCGCCATACCGTTGGCAATAGCCCCCATGGTTAGTTCCGAAACACCGATTTGAAGGAACTTACCCGAGAAATCGCCCCTCTGAATTACCGAGGTCTTTTTCAGATAGCCGTTAGT
>WJJU01000437.1 GCA_014729595.1 Chitinivibrionales bacterium | reverse complement strand
GCGCAATGTTGTTCCATTGCTCGAGACTGTCGGTGAACCAGGAATCGATCCGATCCCAACTTGAAAGCTCGACTGATTCGCTTGCCCAAAATATATTATTTTTAAGCCACAGGTCGCCGTCAAAGAGACGGTCTCTGGCTTCGTCCCTGATTTCGACAAAGCCCTCACAGTAGAAAATGCTGTTCAGATACTTTCCGCCGGCTCCTTCCCGGAAATTCAACAGCATCGGCGGATGATCGAACTGGCTCATTTCGGAAATGTAGGTGGCATTGGAGATCACTGGTATGGCGTATGGTGTGTCAGCACCATTGACGCCTCCGTCATGTTCACCGCATGTCGAAGCCGATGGACCCCAATTATCTACAATGGCGCACCAGAACTGCCCGTGACCACGGAACCCTTCATCATAGTCAAAGGCATCATCATTGCAGCTAACCGCCAAGAGGTGACTGGTGTTTACACACCCGCCCCACCACTCGAAGCCGTCATCAAAATTTTTGTATACCTCTACATGGTCTATCGTCGTGCCGCGTCCCACACCGCCCATGCTGAGACCGTTGATTTCTTTGTCACCCGATACAACAATCCCCGCGAAACGAATGGATACATAGCGGAAAACGCCGGAGTTGTCGTCGTCGTCGTCACCGCCGAACAGGCAGCGATTATCAGCGGGATCGATACCCTCCATACGCCCCTGTCCACCAGGACGGTTGATGCGAGCGTTCCCCATGATTATAACACCACCCCACGATCCGGGGGCTGGTTGTGTAGCTGAACCTCCCCCCTCCAGTTGGTCCTCGATCGAGGTAAACACGATAGGTGAATCAACCGTTCCTTCGGCGTAAATTTTCGCCCCGCGACAGACGACGAGTCCCGCCGCCGCGAATCCTAAGTCTGCATCTGATTTGACTACCACCCCCGGCTCGATCGTGAGGCTGGCGCCTTCTTCAACGAATATCTTTTCCGTTAACCAATAGGTGTTACCGCTGGTCCAGACGGCGCTGTCGGGCGCCACTATGTCTTCGTCGACCGTTATGACCTCGGCTATCCCATTGAGTGCGCACATCATGACGGCTAATACCGCCGTTCGCAATTCGATTCTCATACTTCACTCCTTCCGGATTGATGGGTCCAAGGGCCATATTCCCGGCCCTTGGACCGCGTTAACGTATAGAGCCAATGTACTAAATGCTCTCAGCCGTGCATCGGCTTTACAAGGTTACCGTACTAAGACGACGTTTCGGTTGAAAACTCTGTCGCCTGCACGCAACCGGACCAAATAGGATCCCGCCGCAAGACCGCGTGGCGACAGTCGGAACTCATGACGCCCGGCTTCACGACGACCAAGATTCATCGCCGCCACCACTCGTCCGCGGGCGTCGTAGAGATGCACCGTTATGGACTGGGATTCGGTAAGGGTGCAAGCGCCTCTGATCGCTCCCGCTACTTGGGTAAGGTTCATCTGAAATTGTGCTTGAGATGTGCGTTGCGTAAGTGAATAATTCTTAGTGCAATTTCTAGGCGGACAGAAGGTCGTATCATTATGAGCAAGGTAACCGTATTTGTCGAACGCAGTCCAGTTGCGTAACCACACCTGAGTGGTGCAGGGGTTGAATGCTCCCTTGAAGCCTACACTGTCGATAAAACTACCCCCGTCAAGAGAAGCAATATCATACAGGTCGACGAACGCCTTATTCGAATCGGAATCGCACTCTATGTGTCTATAGGGCCGAGGTTCAAGCTGCGAGTAAACATGGTGCTCATTTTCAAACGTGAGTAGCTGCTGACCGTAGAGCATGCTTCCATACATGATGTTGCCGTTCCGCCTGAAGTGTTTGCTTAGCGTGTCCATGCAAACGTCATTCCACATAAAATCCGAGCCGTGTCCAAGAACTCTGGACCAAATGTTATTCGCAAAGAGAGGCCCGTCGGGTTCTTCCATCCGCATTAGTGTATAACCGTCTACATCTACTGGACCGAGATCATTAAAAAAACCGTTGACATAGGTCGGTGAGGCATAGGTTTCGGCATAGATCGAAGGAAAATATGAAAAATCTTTCGCCATATAGGTAGCATTAGCAACAATGGGTCGTGATATCGGTTGATTGTCCGATCCGGAGCTGTGCGTGGCACAAAATAGGGGGGTGGGCACTCTTCGGTACGGTTTGTCGTGAATTTCAAAATCCACGACATCCTGATTATCTCCCGCCCATCTAACGGCCACTTTGCGATGATAAGCGAACCAGAACTGGTTGTGTCCGCGGTAGCCCTCTTGTGTGTCGAAGAGATTATCCCCGCAATGGGTGGCACATAGATATTTGGTGTTGACCGTTCCGCCCATGAACCGAAAGCCGTCATCGGCGGAATTGTACACTTCCACATGATTGATTTTGGTACCGCTGCCGACCCCTCCTAAGGTAAGAGCGGCCAATTCAAAGCGATCACCCGAATTGTCTTCAATGATGGGTTCCTCCCTGCTGAACAGTTGGGAGTACCCGGCCATGCGGATGGAGACAAACCGCAGTTCCCCCGAGTTGTCCTCGCTTTCGTCGCCGCCGTAAGCCCATTCATTTATTCTATTAGGATAGAACTTACCGGTTCCGTCGGCGCTGTTGGTCGGCGCCTTCCCAAGAATGACGACTCCCCCCCACAATCCGTTCCAACCAAAATGGTTTATGGGTTCAGTACTCTGAAGGTCGTCCAACTCCGAAGTAAAGATAATCGGCTTCTCGGGAGTTCCGACCGCGTGGATTTTCGCACCGGGGTTTATTATCAAAGCGGAAAAATCATCGAACGATTCATAATGCTTGGCTTTGATAATGGTACCCGGATGGATGGTTAGAATCGCTTCTTCCTCAACGAATACCTTACCGTCCAGGAAAATCGTATCGGTTGATTGCCAATTGATAACGCTACCCGCGTTGATGTCCGCGTCGGTGATAGTGTCGACGGCCGGCAATGCCGTGCAAGCCATTACTCCTAAAACAAACATGCTTCGAAACATAACTCCTCCTCCTGTTAAATTGGTTGATGATTTGAGTTTAAAGAAAAACATTGATGTTCGATTCCGCTTGACTTGTTTACCTTAGGTCGGTGAAACTACTTTCACTGACGGTCGGCCGCTTCGAGATCCTCTGTGACCGGTACGTTTTGGCTCAAAGTGTGTAGCTCAGGCCTACTGAAATGCTTACTCCCCCCCGATGTGTGTACTGTGTATATACATCATCCTTGTATTCCCGATACTCCTTGTACTCCGGGTTCAACAGATTTTTGGCTGCAAGCTTTACCTTAGCGTTGCGCTTGAACGCTTTTTCGAATGTGAAATTGAGTTCGGGCCGGGGATGTTCGATTAGATCGGGGCCGCCGTAAAGGTTGTGATGAACGACACGACGGCCAAATACGTTGAAATAAACTGAAGTCCCAAGACCGAGGGCCTCATTGTCATACGCCATACCGGCATTGATCACGTACGGCGAGGCGTAGAGCGGACGAGTCGGCTCCGAGGGATTCTCACTTCGCGCACTCCGGACATCTACGGCCGTTAAGGTTCTTTGCACTTTCGATTTCATCAGGGTCAGGTTCCCGCCGACACTCAGGTCCGCAAGCCCGATATAGATAAAATCGAGCGACTTTCGGAATTCAAGCTCCGTGCCGTACACCCAGCCGTCGGAACTGTTTTCCCAGCGCCGTTGAGGTTGCTCATCACTTGTGAATCGAAGGGGCTCTTCGACGATCGGGTCGCGGATGGACTTAACAAAGGCACCCACTGCGATAAATTCACCCGGCGCCACGAACCATTCCCACCCGAAATCGGTGCTGTTTATGATACTAGGCAGGAGATCCGGATTCCCGACCTGGTTTTCTTTGATGGCCGGATCCGTCGAAGCGTAGGGGCCGATCTCTCTAAAGGTAGGCAGATCGTACGTGCGGGCAAAAGAAAACCGAAAATTGGTACGGGCACGGGGCGTATACCGTAGCGCGACCGACGGGAACGGTTCGGTGAACCAGAGCGAGCCCGAAAACATGGTGTCCCGCTCAACGGTTTCACCTTTGAGGCTCTCTATTTTCATCCGCACATCTTCTACCCGCACGCCGCAGGTTAAGCGGAGGCGCTCCGTGAGTGGTAG
>WJJU01000436.1 GCA_014729595.1 Chitinivibrionales bacterium | reverse complement strand
CGGTTCAGCCGTTATCTTCATGACAGAGGGCTAAAGGATACCGCCGATCAACGAATTTGGGCGTTTTTAGGGGATGGGGAGATGGATGAGCCGGAATCCATGGGTGCTCTCACCCTGGCTTCCCGCGAACATCTTGACAATCTTATATTCGTTGTCAACTGCAATTTGCAGCGCCTTGATGGGCCGGTGCGCGGCAACGGTAAGATTATCCAGGAACTTGAGGCCGCTTTCAGCGGCGCCGGGTGGAAAGTGATTAAGGTCGTTTGGGGCGGCGATTGGGATCCGCTTCTGGCTCAGGATACGGAGGGAATTTTGGCGGGGCGTATGGAGGAAATCGTGGATGGACAGATGCAAAAATACGCGGCATCGAGCGGCGATTATGTCCGAAGCGATTTTTTCGGTAAAGATCCTCGACTGCTGGAAATGGTGCGCAACTATTCCGATGAGCAAATAGCGCGTATGCGGCGCGGTGGGCATGATCCGGAGAAGATATTCGCCGCTTATCGCGCGGCGGTTGAAAACAACGAATCGCCGACGGTGATTTTGGCCCAGACGATCAAGGGGTATGGATTGGGCGAGGCGGGTGAAGGCCGCAATGTGACTCATCAGCAGAAAAAACTAAACGAAGAAGAATTGCGTGAATTCCGCAGCCGACTGGCGATCCCCATTTCCGACGACGCCGTCGCGGAGGCGCCGTTTTATCGGCCCAAAGAGGACAGTGAGGAAATACGTTATGTAAAGGAACGCCGCAAGGCGCTTGGCGGCGTGCTCCCCGCGCGGATTGCGGCCGCCGAACCCTTGGCTATGCCGGACAACCGCCTTTTTGATGAATTCCTCAAGGGTAACGGGGACAGAGAGGTGGCCACTACCATGGCATTTGTTCGGTTGCTGGGCAAGCTTCTCGACGACAAAAATGTCGGAGAACGAATCGTTCCGATCGTGCCCGATGAGTCACGTACGTTTGGCATGGAATCTTTGTTTCGCAAGGTTGGTATCTACTCTTCGCTGGGACAGCGTTATGAACCGGTCGATAAGCAAAGCCTATTGTATTATAACGAGGAAAAGAGCGGAGCGCTCTTGGAGGAAGGGATAACCGAAGCCGGTTCGATGTCGTCGTTCATTGCGGCGGGGACATCGTACGCCGGTCATTCTTTGCAGATGGTTCCGTTTTTCATCTTTTATTCGATGTTTGGTTTTCAGCGTGCGGGTGATTTGATTTGGGCCGCGGCGGACGCCCGCGCCCGCGGATTCTTGATCGGCGGTACCTCCGGTCGTACGACCTTGCCCGGCGAGGGTTTGCAGCATCAAGACGGGCAGAGCCACGCCTATGCCTATGCGATACCCAATCTTATGGCCTATGATCCCTGTTTCGCTTATGAAATCGCGGTTATCGTCCGTGAAGGATTTCGGAGGATGTTTACGGAGCAAGAGGATCTTCTTTACTACATAACCGTAACCAATGAGTTTTATTCAATGCCCTCCATGCCGGATGGGGTTGAGGAAGGTATACTCAAGGGTATGTATCGTTACCTTCGGTCTGAACGGGACTCCACACGACGCGCTCATCTGTTTGGCAGCGGTGCAATCCTCCGCGAGGTGCTCAAAGCACAAGAGATTTTGGAGTCGCGATATAAGGTCGCTACGGACGTGTGGAGTGTAACCGGTTACAAGCAGCTTTACACCGATGCCGTTGAAACCGATCGTTGGAACATGCTTCATCCCGATCAGAAACAGCGCCCCTCGTACGTACAAAAGTGCTTGTCCGATCAGCATGGCGTTTTTGTCGCCGCGACGGACTACCTTAAAACGGTTCCGCACTCAATTTCACGTCATGTGCCCGGACCCTATGCGGTCTTGGGTACCGATGGATTTGGAAGAAGCGACGGAAGGGAAGCGTTACGCGATTTCTTTGAGGTAGATGCCCGCCACATTGTGGTTGCCGCATTGAACTTGCTTGCCCATAAAGGAGAGATCGAACGCGGAACGGTCAAACAAGCTATAGACGAGCTGAATGTCGATTCGGAGCGGGCGAGTGCGGGGACGGCATGGTGAATGCTTTTTGGGTTAAGTAATATGAGTTATTACTCCGGACGGCACCTTTTTATCCAGCATTGTTAAAGATCTCACCTGAACCTTACAATGCGGCGAGGGTTCCGGCGGAAACAAAGGGATGATTACCGTACATGCCGTTATGAATGGACAATTTTTGGACAAGAATCCGTTTGACATGGATTTGGCTGTCGGCTTATTGGGAGTTTGGGCCCGCCGTCGTCGGCATGCTTTTTGACGCAATGGCTGAAAGCCATGGGTCCCGCACGAGAAACGCAGGCTCGATGGAGGCGGGACGGTAAGGAGAGTGGTTTGGAATGCGAAAATTGTTTGCTTTGAAGCGTTTGGTGTCGGGGAACCGAATAATAATCGGTTTCCTAATGATCATTATTGTGCGGTGATAGGAATTTTTTTTTAGAGGAGGTGTCTATGTCACGAATCGCGGTTCTTATAGATAGTATGTTCGAGGATCCGGAATATGCTCTTCCCGCGCGTGATTTTACCGCGGCCGGGCATGCACTGGAGCATCTTGGTCTTAAGAAGGGGGCGGAAGTACGAGGGAAAAGGAACGAAGCAGCCGTGACTATTGATACGCTTGTCGGGGAAGCGCTGGTGGACCGATACGATGCACTGTTTATCCCCGGCGGCTACTCACCCGATAAACTCAGAGCACATCAGGAGGCGGTTGAATTCGTACGGCGGTTTGCTGAAACCGGCAAGCCCATTTTTGTTATCTGCCATGGGGCTCAGCTTTTAATAAGTGCCGATACCATTCGAGGACGAACCATTACGGGATGGAAATCGATAACTCGCGATATTAAAAATGCAGGCGCCACGTATATCGATCAGGAGGTTGTCGAAGACGGGAATCTTGTCAGCAGTCGCCAACCTTCGGATATTCCGGCCTTTGTGAAAGCTTGTCTTCATAAGCTAAGCTAATAATAGGCAAAATTTTCATCGAGGGGTGAGGGCGGATATCCGCACTATTTAGTGGTTCTTTGTACCTGTGGTAATTCAGAGCGAATGAGCGTAGGGTCGGAGGAGGCAAGTGGTGGACGGTGGCTGTTGGTGCGGCTGCTCATACTGTTGCCGTCACATCGCCGCTGGGGCCGGCCGGCGGCGAGCGGTCGGCGGATCAACGGGCGACAGCCAAAGCAGGTGAGCGTATTCGGCAAGCGTCTTTTTAGAATCGATGACGGGGATACCGCCGTTATCGAGATGGTCATTCATTCGATTTGACGTGAATAATCCTAAAAACAGAAACGGAGGATAAGGCGGGCGCCTTCCTCCGTTCTGCCTAGGCCCGAGGGCCTAGCACCCCATCATCATCACACACACCTAATAATCTACGAAATGAGTAATGAGAATGCAACATTTTTTTTATTTTTTTTTCAAAAAAATTTCGGTAGTTGCATCGGCACAAGTAGCCACTGAAGCCGAGGCTGAATTGAGTGGAAGTCATTGCATAAATTGGGATCCCGCCCAAGTGGGATAGCGGAGCGCGACGGGATTGGATATGAGGCTCGAGAGCACAAGAGACATAATGGTTTGATCCCGAAGGGGCCGTATTTCTTATGCTCCGGCATGGTAGTGACACTGAGGAGCATACCGGCCGTATACAACGATCGAGCGACGACTCGGAGCCTATGGATGAAGAGAGGGTAAGGCTGATATGCGATTTGTGTTCGAGAGAAAAGTCTTTCATTAAAAACGAAAACGGAGGATAGGCGGGCGCCTTCCTCCGTTTCGCCTAGGCCCGAGGGCCTAGCACCCCATCATCATCACACACACCCATAAATTACGAAATGAGTAATTAAAATGCAATGTTTTTTTTCATTTTTTTGATTTTTTCGTGCCGACAGCCTCAGACAGTCGGCAAAGGAAAGTCGCAATAGAGTGAATTCCGCGCTGTGGAGAGGGCTTTTCGGTGAAGTGCAGGACGAGAGATGGGATATGCGAGAGGTTTTTGGGAGAAAGGTCTTCCATAAAAACGAAAACGGAGGATAGGCGGGCGCCTTCCTCCGTTTCGCCTAGGCCCGAGGGCCTAGTACCCCATCATCATCACACACATCTATAAATTACGAAATGAATATTGAGAATGCAACTTTTTTTGGGGCTTAGAGCCGTTTTCAAAATGAGCCGTTACTCAGGCCGACTGCGACGACTTGTCTGTTTCGTTGCGCCTCCTCCCCGTATCACCGAGGATATGCCTCGTTCTTCCGTTTTGCGGGGTCACATCCAGGCCGTTTCGCTCGGCCTTCCCAGACGCAGCTCATTTTGATAGTGGTACTTAAATCGGTCGGAATTAGCTTACCTGTTTTAGCCGCTCGGCGCTATAAATATACGCTCAAAATATGCCAAGTCATGGCGCGAGGGCTTACCTATAGTTATTTTCTACTTCTTTGCCGTTTGGTTCACGGGGCTTTCGCTGAGCCGGCCGTGAAAAGCACGGACCCGACGGATTATAGGAGAACGACGTTGAGCCGCTCATCTGCTATGGTCCGCTCGTTGTTTCTTGTCGTGTCACCTTGGCACACGGTTCCCTTCGATGGGCGACGCCCTATAGGTTCCCTGCATTGTACAACCGTTAGTGATGGAGTTGTCCGATCTTTTAGGGCGCATTCCGTTTTGTGGGTATTATTTGCTAACCGTTGGGGGCTTTGTCGGGCAATAATGTGATAAGGAGGTTACCGGTCCGTAACCTTCGGTTGTGTAAGCCGTCCGGTTACACCGTTTTGATTTGTTGGCGGAATCCCGTAGTTGGGAAGACCGAAATGAAGTTTCCCCGTATGTCAGAAAACACGAGTACGTCAACGTTGACGTGTTCCGCCGAAACACCGCGCGCAATCGGTGACGGTTGCCGACGGGAAAAAGGCGACATTTTGATTGACGGGATCGTTTGCCGTAAGGTAATCGCGAAATGCTTTGGTACTTTGGTAACCTATTCCGATAATCCGGCTACCCGGGGCACTTGTTCGCGCAATGTGTCTGGAGAAAAAAGGGGAATCAAGTTCAAATTTGAATACCATTTTTATCCGACATCCGGCACTCCTTTTTATTCACCACGGCTAAGCTGCATATTGTCGGGAATCAGCGCAAAGTGCGGCGGAAAGGAAATCGCATGCCTGCTATAGAGGTCAAAAACTTATACAAGATTTTCGGCTCCAACAAGGGAAGAGTTTTTCCCTTGTTGGAGCAGGGTAAAAGTAAGGAAGATATTCTGGCCAAGACGGGATGTACCGTTGGTATAAGTAATGCCTCGTTCACAATAGAACAGGGGGAGACTTTTGTCGTTATGGGGCTTTCGGGAAGCGGAAAGTCAACCGTACTTCGATGTCTCAACCGGATTATCGAACCCACTCGCGGGAAGGTGTTGGTGGAAGGGAGCGACATTATGAAGATGTCGCGCGAGCAGCTTCTTCAGGTGCGCCGCAAAAAGATGTCGATGGTTTTTCAACATTTTGCGCTCTTGCCCCATCGTACCGTTTTGAAGAATGTGGAATACGGACTTGAAGTATCGGGAGTCGATAAAGATATTCGTACGAAAAGCGCCTATGAAGCGCTGGAGCTTGTGGGACTCAAGGGGTACGAGAACAGTATGCCCGGTGAGTTGAGCGGGGGTATGAAACAGCGTGTGGGTCTGGCCCGCGCTTTGGCGAATAATGCCGAAATACTGCTCATGGATGAGGCGTTCAGTGCACTTGACCCCCTTATTCGAGCACAGATGCAAGATGAGTTATTGGAATTGCAGTCTCGTGTCCATAAAACAATCGTTTTCATTACCCATGATTTGGACGAGGCGCTTAAGCTTGGTGATCGGATTGTGATTATGCGCGACGGGGCGGTTGTGCAAATTGGCAGTCCCGAAGAAATTTTGACTAAACCGGCGGATGAGTACGTTGCGAAATTCGTGCAAAATGTTGATAGAACGAAAGTTATCTCAGCGTCTTCGATTATGCACCGCGCTCCAACTATTACGGCGCCCCGCGAAGGGCCGCAAGTGGCGATACGGCGCATGGAAAAGCATGGAGTGTCCACGCTGTATGTAACTAACGCGAATCGTCAATTGCTGGGGATTTTAACGATAGACAGTGCCGTGGAGTTGGCGAAATCGGGACGAAAGGATTTGAGCGGGTGGATTGTGGACAATGTGTATACTACCACGGAAGACACTCCGATTGCCGATTTGGTCGGAACGGCAATTTCAACAAAATATCCCCTGGTAGTCCTTGACAAAAACAATCACTTCTGCGGCATTGTGGATCGTGCCTCCATCATTGCGGAATTCAACCGGGAGACGGACACGGACGGCGCGGTCATTCCGCTCGAGCAAACCCTGGAGAGTTCGATTACCCTCGCCGACAATATGGAGGTGGATAATGATTGATTTGGGGATAGGTAAATTCTTCGAAGTGGTTATCAACTGGATGACGACCCATTTCGGGCCGTTTTTCGATATGATTACCCTTGTTGTAAGTGGAATATTGTCGGGACTGGAAGGCGCTTTGCTTTTTGTCCATCCACTGGTTTTAATCGCTCTTTTTGTGGCAATCGCCTACTACTTTGTGGGAAGAGGGGTGGCGATCTTTGCTTTTTTTGGATTTTTATTGATTCTCTCTATGGGATTCTGGGATGTTACCATGGAGACACTCGCTCTTGTCATCAGTGCGGTGTTTATTGCATTGGTGATAGGCATACCGGTGGGTATTTGGGCCTCACAGCGGGACTATGTTGAGCGCGCCGTGCGACCTATCCTTGATTTTATGCAAACGTTGCCGGCGTTTGTATACCTGATACCCGCGGTACTATTCTTTCAGTTGGGCGAAGTGCCGGGGGTGATCGCAACTTTGATTTTTGCGCTTCCTCCTACCGTGCGGCTGACCAATCTGGGAATACGCCAAGTGCCCGAAGAGATCAAGGAAGCGGCGCAGGCATTTGGCTCGACTACCACCCAGATGTTGTTGAAGGCTGAATTGCCGGTAGCCCTTCCTACAATCATGGCCGGCATAAACCAAACAATTATGCTCGCTCTATCGATGGTCGTCATTGCCGGCATGATCGGCGCCGGAGGTTTGGGGAACGAGGTTTTAAAAGGAATTACCCAATTGAACATAGGGCTTGGTTTCGAAAGCGGCATCTCAATCGTCATACTTGCGATTTACCTCGATCGCGTGACTCAAGCTCTGGGGACGTTCACTGAAGCAAAACAGGGCGCCAAATAATTTTTTCATCTACCAAAGGAGGGTGCGCATGAAATGTGTCAAGAGTATCGGAGTGTGCGTTGTGAGCGGGCTGCTCGCCGTCGGGCTGATTGGCTCGGGAATCATGGGCTGCGGCGGAGGTTCGGAAGGGAAAAAGGCCGAATTGGTATACGTTAACTGGGCGGAGGGCGTTGCGTACACTCATTTGGCCAAGGTTATTCTTGAAGAAAAAATGGGCTACTCGGTTAATATTACCGCGGCGGACGTAGGCCCCGCGTACACAAGTGTCGCCCAAGGGGGTAAGGACGCTTTCATGGAAAGCTGGCTTCCCGTGCTTCACAGAGACTATGTCGACAAATTCGGCGATCAAATGATTGATCTTGGGCATGTGTATGAAGGCACGCAGAGCGGACTGGTCGTCCCCGCCTACGTGACAATCGACAGTATCAGTCAACTTGAGGGCGAGAAAAGCAAATTCGATGGAAAAATAGTCGGTATCGACGCCGGCGCCGGTATCATGAAAACGACCGAGCAATTGCTTGAAGAATATGATCTTGACCTTAAGCTGGTGTCTTCCAGCGGACCGGCCATGACCGCCTCATTGAAGAATGCGATTGATCGGCAGGAGTGGATTGTCGCAACCGGCTGGCGCCCGCATTGGATGTTCGCCCGCTGGGATCTGAAATTCCTTAAACAGAGTTCCGACAAGGAAGTGTGGAAGCGCGGCAATATCCACATATTCGGAAAAAAGGATCTCGAAGAGCAAAAGCCGGAACTTGCTCAATTTTTGCGGAATATGAAATTTACCGATGAGCAACTTGCCGATCTTATGCTGACGGTGGAAGAGTCGTCCGGCGGGACCGAAGAAGCCGTACGGGGCTGGATGCAAGAGAACGAGGAAATAGTAGCGGACTGGCTTCCTAAGGAATAAGGACGCCGCGAACCATACAAAGTCAAAGTCCCGTGTCGGGGTAACCCGATCGTGCCCTGCCTTGGCGCCGCTCGGTGCGACGGTTTGCCCTTTTTTTGTCGGAAACATCTTTGCCCAAGCATCGGCTACAGATCCACCGTCACGCCGCCCACAATAAAGATGCCCCGTGAAAGATACCGGACCACGTTGGTTTCCGAAAGTCCGTCGCCCGCCGAGAAATACTCATTAACCACATCTTTTTGGTTGAGGAGGTTTTGGATCTCAACATAGCCGGTAATGTTTCCCCAACGGTAGTAGCCCGTTGAGTTATATCTTAGTGACAGCTTGATACGCGGATCGCGCCGCTGTTTGTATGGGCCGACGCTCAGGTCATACACGGTGCGGAACGAGTCGGCGGACGCTTCCTCATCGATGGGCGTATAGGGCCTTCCTTCACTGAGGTCGCAGCGGACGGAGACACCATGATTTTTGTGAAAATTACTGCCCACAATCATTGTCGCGGTATTGCGAAGGTTGTTATGATCGTTGTACCAAGCGCCATTGGTATATTGTCTCCGCACTGAGTAAAAGGTGTACGCCAACTCGTAAAAAAAGTGGTCTCGGCGTTTTTTCCGTAAGTGGAATTCAATTCCATAGGCTTTTTTGGTTCCGTAATTGTCGGGCATCACCTCTATCAGGACCCTGGCGGAGTCGGTATCAAACGTGTAGCTTGGTTCACGATCGTAGTATTTGTAAAAGCTTTCGATCCCCCCTATGACGACGTCGGAGAATTGCCTTTCGTAGCCGATAACGGCTTGGTAATTCCTCTGTAGTTCATAGTCGGCATGTTTGTCGGAAAAATCCCCGGCATCCAGGTAGGTGGGAAATTGGTACATTAGGGCTCCACTCAGCGATCCGGTACCCTGAGTGCCGAGTTCATAACTGATCCCGGTTCGGGGAGACGGGCCATGCTTTTTCAGAAGGGTGAAATAATCATCACGCAGCCCCACATTGACTTTAAGCCTTCCTTGATGGAATGTATAGCCGACATATCCCCCAAGGCGGTAGCCGACCGTATTGTCGGGGGTGATTGTGTCATGCGGTATGGGTAAAACTACGATCGCCTCGGATGATTCGGGGGCATGGGCCGTGTATTCATAAAGCGAGTCGGATCGAGCCCAGGTATATATCGCATTCCGGACATAGCGGCTGTCGCGATGAGTGCGTTCAACGACCGCACCGACGGTGAGAAGGTCGTTGTCGCGAAAAAACAAGGTGAGGTCGTCTTTGAGTTGGAGTCGACGATGAAGAGATCGGTAGTCGAAAATGTGGAGTGTATCTACTAAGCACTCGAATGCTTTGGTCTTATGGTAGATGCCGGACAGCAGTAACTTGTTCATACCGCCGGTGATATGCTTTCGCCACTGCACGCCGCCTATTACAAGACGACCGCTGCTTGCCAGTTCGCGCTTTTCGCCGCTTTCGAATGTCACGGTTTCGTTGCCGGCAAGGATGTTGCAGATAAGCTTGTCTTTTGATGTAAGGTCAAAAACTAATTTTATCTGCCCATTTTGGTAGTGTGGAACCCCTCCGAGATCCAGGAGCGGTTCCAATAGACCGAGGTAGCTCACACGAGCATTGAGCATGTACGAGCTTTTTTCGCGTACAATCGGCCCTTCCATGAAAATGCCCGTACCGGCCATATTCAGATCAAACTGCCATTTCCGGTCGATTTTAGAGCCTTCGCGGAATTTGAGATCGACGATCGATGAGAGTCGCGGCGGAAACCGACAGGGGAAACCACCGGCATAGAAATCCAGATCACGAACAAAATCGAGATGTAGTACGCTCACCGTCCCGCTCGAACCGCTCTCCGTTCCCCAGTGGCTCAGGTTATTTATTTCGATATCATCTATCAGGAAGACATTTTCGTCATCGGCGCCGCCACGCACCAAGAAGGAGTTCCAACTGTCGTCGGCTCCGCCAACCGCTGAGGGCAGTGATTGCAGCACGCGGTTAACGTCTTGCG
>WJJU01000435.1 GCA_014729595.1 Chitinivibrionales bacterium | reverse complement strand
TATATGACCCGAGCAACCCGGTCAACGAAGTGATCAAGGGAAATTTCATTTTTACATTCCGTATCCCCGAAATTCCGGACTATGAAAAGGGAAGTGTCGGTCTGATGTTAAAAGTCAAAGACGGCGACGCTATAAAAATCGAGACCCATGATAACGTTCTCGCTTTACGATGGGATTACCACTGGGCGAGTCGGGGAGACGGTAGCGGGCTGACATGGTTTAACAGAACAGCCCCCAAACACCGCATCGGCCTTCATTCCCAAGGCGAAAAAGGATGCGATTCGGATAAGTATATAGGCGAACAAGGCTGCCTTGGGCTTGGATTTGAGAACGTAGTGCCCGGATTCACCGCCACTTCCGACCTATGGTTTCGCGTAAAGCGAATCTACGAAAACGACGCTAATAAATTCTACTTGTACGCCAAGTATGGCGACGATAACGAATGGACTGAAATGAGCTTCCCCAACTCAACCAACGATCCGTGTAACTACAGCAACACAACTATTACGCAGCGCGAATACCCTTTCTTTATGCTTCCCGAGATTGACACCACTACAAATCTTGTCTGTGTGGGTGTCTATATTACCGGCGGTGATTTCGGAACGAATATAAAGTCCGTTACTTTCGACAATGTAAGCATCGAATCCATCGGCAATGCTTCCGCCGCTCGTCCACATAACGGCGGAGGGCCCGCCCGAGCAGGGTATTCGGCGCACGTTGCCGGTAACGACCTCACAATCATTGGTTCCGGCGCCGTTGCCGAAGAACTCGAAGTGTCGATATTCTCACTCGATGGAAGACGGGTATATTCCTTCACCGAAAACGACGTCGAAGGCACGAAGTTACAACATACTTTAACGCGACCACTTTCCGGTGGTTCCTATATCGCTTTGATTAGATCAAATGGGCGCGGGAGCACGATCGTTCCACTTGCCGTGCAACGATAACCGGGGGTAAAGAAGACTCGAATTAACGCCCCTTGAATACAAACTGGGGTCCGGAGGAGACCGATAGGCGGAAACGTCCTTCATTGCGGCGAATTCGAGCCTGCCCAAACGTGAAAAGCCAAACAAAATCCGCTCAGCATTGTCCTATCAGCGACGTCATTTCAGCAAAAGCCGGACAACGGGACCCGCATAGGGGGGGCTGTAGCTTGCAATCCAACCGGCGATAGTGGGCAAAATGAGCATAGTCCAGGATCACGGATCGAGTCCGAAACGAAGAATTAACTTGACGATATCTATACTGAACGAGAGCCGAACGCATTGCCGCAAATCATTGTTTCGACACAATGCAAGCGCAAGAAGCCGTATCGAAGGATAAACGAGAAAGACAAGGAGCGGTGTTATGAAAATGACGATGATACGCTTGGAACGGCATGTTATTATTATCGCCCTGGTTATGGTGGGGGGAGTGTTTGCCGGCCTTATCCCCCCCGATGAACAGTGGCCGGGAACCTACGGAACCGTCGACGGCTATCCGAGCGAGATAGTTGGTTACTGGATTCCCGACAGCATTGAGGTATTTCGAGGGATATGGATTGATGAACGATTCCCATCGAGCAGTACCGGCCACCTGAAATGGCCGTTGGACCACGATCCCACCTGTGTTGCTGCATCGTTACGCTTTTGCAGAGTCTATTTCGGCAGCGACGATCGCTACGTAGATGAATCCATCAGTGCCGATGAGCTTTCAAATTTTATCGACGCAATGGCCCAACAGACGGGGCATCCCGAAATCAGCAATTGTCCGATTGTCGTAGACGGTCAGATCAACAAAACTGAAATGGAAGCCGCGTTTCCCGGCAGGATAATCTGTATGGGGAACTGGTTTCCTTGCGGAGGCTGTGCCAACACCACGGTGTATTTCCAGGGACCCGAAGAGGGAGATGACAAAAAGGAAGAGGGTGATTTTTCATACAGTGGGTCGGGAAACAAGTTTAACGTCTACGCCCCCAAATGGGGGTGGCCCCACGGGTACTATTCGCACGGCGATTTCTACTTTCCATTTGTTACCCAGATGGTCAAATTGCGGGTACCCGCCGATTGGGACCCGCTATCCGGCCCTCCAACGCTGCTCGCCCCCCCCTCCGACTATAGAGGTGATCCGGGAACCTGGTATGGTGAATGGCCGGAGTATTATCCATCCGACCAACTTCCCGACGATCTCGCCTATTCGGCGGGCGTATGGCTCCCTAATAAGTATATTGCCAACCTATGGCGGGCATTTTCGTCGCGCCATCCAACCCTCACCCAAAAAAAGGCGGGCGAAGGGTACAATGGCTCACACTTCAACAATTGGGACCTATCCGCGGGACCAAAGTTGAGCATCAGTAATCCCACACGGCCTTACAACATAGCAAAACAAGGGGGAACCAAGTTTCCGGTCTACGCAAAAAACAGCAAAATCCAAGTCGAATTAGGATGCGGATACGATGGTTTTGACACATTATTTCTCTATGACGGCGATCGACTTTTAGGTAAGGTGCCCCACAACGACCTGGGGATATACAGAGTGAGAGAATGTCTTCTTTCAGAAACGGGTATTCGAGCCCTCATTGCCGTCGCCACTTGGGCGGACGGCAAGAAAGTAACCTCTCGCCCCGCCATACTGTATGTGACCGACGCCATCGGCGAAATACCCAACGTGAGTGCTGCCCCTTCCGCCGCCGTAACACCCCGCATTCTAAAAAGCCACACCCTCACTCGGGTGATACGGCGAGATTTCAGGGGGGTTGTTGTGCGACGACAGCTGCCAAACGGCAAAGGCATGGTCGAATATACCGTAAAGGGCCGGGAAATAAGGCCACTCAAAACGCGCCGCTGAATCGCGCGTGTAGGAAGTTGTTCCAAAAGCACGGAGTAGGTTATTACCCGTTTAGCCGGAGCCCCTTGAGGGGAAGGGCCAACTGAGATCAGAGTGGCCACGGGTTCCGGTCTCCGACTACCGGCTGTTAACCAAACGACCGCACGGCGTCGCTCAGAACCGGCGGTACACATTGCGGAGCGGAACGCCAATGCCGGCCTACTGAAAAAGGGATATAATTTCGATCGACAAATTTTTTGGGCGAACACGATCCGGTTCCCTTATATTACTAGTGAACCTCCTTTGAAAGAATCGTCGCGAGGGCCGGTGTTACGTACTTGTGTGCCGGCGGTGGTCTTTTTTATCCGGCGCCGCACATTCGTAATCTATGACCCGGGTACGGAGACGAGAAAAGGAATGTTTTATAGATGTTTTTATTCTGTAGCGGATTGGATCATTGGGTCGGCAAAGCGCAGCGGACCATGAGTAAAAGAGTAGACTAAGTAACTTCATTCCGTCTACCCCGTACGATGCGGGCCAATTTCAATTCGTCGTTTTTGCTAACCTGCATGGGAGGATGAAAAATGAGTCGAACAATCCTGTCGCTTCTACTGCTCACGTTTGTTGCAAATAGTCCTATTTCGGCAAAAATATGGAACATCAAAGATGAATATCTTAAGAAATTTTCGGGGGGCGTGAAAAGCGACGCCTCAAAAGTGCTCTGGGACTCGTTGGTAACGGAATTTCAGCCGGGAGACGTTGTCGATCTGCGCAATGATGAGCGCCCTATATTTTTTAAAGATGAAAACGGCAACAAATACTATCCGCCCAAATATGATTTCATAAATCCCGAGACGGGGCATGCGGAAAATAGATACGCCTTCGACTTCTCGAATTCGTGCGATAGTTTAGTCATTTATGCAAAAAAGGCCCCCGCGGCATTGGGAGGAGGAAGTCAGTGGCACCGGGTCAGGGGGTCAATGGTGCCGTTGCCCGGAGGTATCAAAAACTGCTTTATTATGTTTCCCGGAAAAATGAACCTCGGCTCCGGCGGTTATGACAATGTTGTTGTTTTGGACGCCGGCGGCTTCGGCTCGGGTCAATTCAGGATGAAAGATTTTAAAAACAGCAAGCTTATTTATTGGGACTGTAACTCGAACTATAATTATGACCTCAAATTCGTGCGCCTTTACGGGGATTTCACCAATTCCCTCTTGATCAACTCCATTCAGACCAACTACTGCAACAAGGAGATATCGTGCATTCTGGACGGCGTTAAGGGTGCGACCCTGCTGGGTGGGGACAACGAGCGCGCGGCGGGTATCAATTGGATGCTTTCGGACTGCGAGGATGTTCGCATGATTGGTATTCGAGCATTCACCAGCGCCGGTTCCGCAAATGCTCCCATCTGCAACACGATAACCTATGCCCCCGTTTTTTATGTTACGGGCGGAAAGAACAACAAGTTTGTCTTTTCTCAAGACATCATGGACTTCCCCCTTTCATTACACGTTGACCAATCGCACAATTTTATGCATTGGGGAGGATCGTGGGCGCATGATGACTCCATCGATGAAGAAAGCATGTCTTCCGCCCTGCTTTGTTTCTTCACACCCAACGTGTTTGGCGAAACACCGATAGGTCTGTTTGGTGAGCCGGTCGATGTGGAAAATGAGGTGATTTTCACCTACAAAAACGAGGACCTCACTCAGGGTGACGCACAGCGGCTGGAGGTACCCGTTCCTCCGTCTATTCCACCGGTACATTCCGATTGGAGTCTCGATTTCCCCATTCCGCACGCCGAAAGCGAATGGGGGCAAAAACTTCTTGATGCCGGGGCCGATCCAACCGGGCAGGAGCTAAGTGACGATGCCTTTGCCGCGGTGCTGGATGACAACGGAGGAAATGTCAATGTCCCCGCCGGAACGTTTAAAATAAGCCGGCCTTTGGTTGCCGGCCGCGTATGCGGGTACGGCAGAGACAAGTCCATTATCAAGATGACAGATCCGTCGGAACCGGTGATTCGAAGGGACGGCGGGGGAGACATTTGTGACTTGACTCTTGAAGGGGGGAAGTACGGAATCGAGGTATTCCAATACCGCGCCGGGGTCAAGACCTACAACCTCACCATCAAAAACTCGGCTATCGCCGGTATCAAAGGGGGGAGCGACGAGTTCTACATAACCGCCGAGGCGGAGTATGATCAGCAACGCTACTACAACATTCATTTCATCAACACAGGCAAGTTCGGCATACAGGTCAACAATGGAATGGTTGACAAAAACCAATTCTATAAATGTGTGTTCAAAGGACAGAGTGAGGCGGGTATATCCTATCCGAACACCCACATGTTCGCCGGCGCCATTACTGAATGCTACTTCGAGGATATCGACGGACCCGCGATCGATTTTCATCCCCGTGACGCAAGTCAGCTCTCGTCGGGGTACACACCGCATTGCTCCACCATTGAAGGGTGCACCATAATCGAGTGTGGTAATGCCGAGGAACCCGCCGTCGATTGGAGCTGGATGGAATCCGGTTCCGTGTCCAACACCTTGATCCAGATTCAAGACAAGCCTTGGAAATACGGGTTCCGGGGAACCGGGCAGTACATGTTCAATGTTACTATCGACGTCAATGAATCCAATATGGTTGAAGGGGGGGCGGCCCTGGCACTTCGCCACACCAGACAGGTATTGAACGCGCGCCCGACGGGTAATATACTCAAGAAGGTACACGCAACCGGGCCGTTTATGCTTATTAACGACACCCCGGAAGAGCTACGGCTTCCGAATCCGTCATATCTTGGAGAATGGGCTTACCCTCATCTCTTGTATGATTGCTCATTTACCAACAGAGATCACAGCCTGGGGTCCTCGAACCCTATGGTGCTGTTGAAAGCCGATATCAATGCTAACATCGTGGACGAGATTGAATTGTCGCCGATGGAAGACGAAGATCCTCCGGTGACGGTTAAGCCGTCATTGAGAACCGCACCGATCCGCCGAAATCCCGAAGCGATTTCGGTCATTTACGACGTTCGCGGGAGAATGATTGCTCGCGGCAAAGGCGACATATACAAAAGCCAACGCAGACGTCTTTCGCGCGGGGTCTACATTTCACGAACCGGAACCGTTCGCAAGTTAAAGCTCAATGCGCGCTGATTCAAGATAGCAGAGAAGGGGGGGGGCACTCCCATTCTCGAACGAAGCTATGGGTCCTCTCAGTCGGGAGGACCCAATTTGCCTTTAATTTAGGGGAAGAGCCGCTTTTGAAATGAGCTACGTCGGGGAAAACCGAGCGAGAAAGTCTGGATGTGCTCCCGCAAAGCGGGGAGTACGAGGCATATTCTCGGTGTATGGTGAGGAGGCTCAACGAAACGGACAATTTGTCGCGGCCGGACTGAGTAGCGGCTCGTTATGAAAGCGGCTCTAAGTCTCCCACCGTCGCCGCAAAACCCTTACTCGTATCCGTCGCGGGACCTCACCCGTCGTATCGGGCACTACCAACCAATACATCGCTGGTGGCCGGCACACCTTTTTCGGTGCGACAACATTCTTCGTAGGCTCTACATATTTGGAAAAGGCGCGCCGGTCTCCCTGAGGGCTTTCGAGTGGCGCCGGCGCCAATACCGGTAAGATGTTTGATCAAGTTCATGGCCGAAGAGAAGTACCGGACTTCGTGAAGATGTTCCTCCCACAGGATTTCCAGACCCGCGCTTTGTACAATCCCGTCAAACTCCGCTCTCTCAAAGCGATGGATCGGCAGAGGCGGCGCCCCTACGCTTCGACGTGCCTCCGCCAGCTCACAGAGATATTTGCCGAGGAAAATTGAGAATACAAACTGTCCACCCGGCCTCAACAGTTGTGCACATCGACGGACGGTCCCTTTCGGATCGGCTATCCACTGAAGAACCGACGTCATTATGATCATGTCACAGCAATGCGAGCGCAATGGAAGTGCGTCGATGTCTCCACGTACACAACGGACGTTGCTTAAACCCGAATTCCGGATTTCCCGAAGTGCGCCGGGAGCAATGTCAAGACAGAGCATGCAATCCGGCCGAAAGTTAGGGGGGAGTAGTGAAGCGAAAAGGCCGGGTCCGCAGCCCAAGTCGATCCATAAGGAACGATCCGGGGGATAGGCCGACAAATGCCTGACGAGGTGCAGAAGAGCATTACGCTGCACCCTAGCGTTTGCTCCATAGGAAGCCGCTTTTCGCGAGAAGGATTGAGCAATCGATTTTTTGCCGGGCAGGTGTTGAGTCATACCAGAAGCTCCGCGGGGATCTCGCCGGGGGATTAAGAATATACGTTTGGCCTGATTGAAAATCCTGGCTCGCCGCTTTCAGGCGAGATCGCCGCATCTATTCCGCAACTCTCCCGCCCTTTCCACGACGAGGCGCCGGAGCCAAGTCGACGCCGCCCGGGCGGGGACACCTATCGGGTCGCGGAGCGCGGAACACGAGATTGGCGCCGTACGGGGGGATCGGACGTGAGCGTTGCGCCTTTGGCAGCAGGGAAAAAAGTTTTGCTATGAGGTACGAGTTTTTGAATTATTTTTCAAGATTTAAATGCGCAGTGCTGATTATCGTGCGACATTCCCGTATCCCTACCGGCGGAGATCCCGGACATGAGCCAAAATATTAGCTACACACCACGAAAAATAATTATCTATAGTGTCGGCCTCTTAGGAGGCTCCCTCGGTCTCGCCGTGCGAAAAGCCGGCTATGGCGGTAAGATTATTGGTTTGTCATCGCCCGATGGCATTGCAAAAGCTCAGGAAGTGGGGTGCATCGATGAAGGAATGGGGTATGATCAACTGAGTAAGGTCGTAGCCGAGGGGGGGCTTCTTTTCTTATGTTCGCCCATAAGCGGCATTTTGCAGGCGCTTGATCGCCTCGCCGACCTTGAACTTCCCGCCAACCTCATAATCACCGATATTGGAAGTACAAAGAGACGAATAGTGGAACGTGCGCGAGAGACGCTCCCCTCTCACGTTCGGTTTGTCGGTGGACACCCGATGGCCGGGTCGGAAAAGCGAGGACCGGCGGCGGCCGATCCATACCTTTTTCAAAACTCGATCTACGTTTTAACACCATACGCCGAGCAACCCGATGACCGCGAAAAAGCTTTGGGAAATTTCCTGGAACATCATCTTGGTTGCCGTCATGTATTCATAAATCCCGACATGCACGATACCATTGCCGCTACGGTCAGCCATGTACCGCATCTTTTAGCCGTAACCCTGGTAAATTTGGCCGGTGAAATTGAGCAGCATGTCCCCGGAACATTGAAACTGGCCGCCGGAGGATTTCGAGACATGACCCGCATCGCTTCTGCCCCTTATGGAATGTGGCGAGATATTTTAAGTTCGAATCGCACGACCATTTCTCCGCTTTTAGATCGGTATATGACCGCCTTACGTCGCATGCGCGACGAAATGGTGGATCCCGGCCTTGGGGAAGCATTTGAGTCGGCCGCTTCCATTCGCGGAAGTATCCCCGCAAACAGCAAAGGATTTTTGCGCCCGCTTTCGGAAGTTCTTGTTATAGCGCGGGACCACCCCGGCGCCATCGTGGCGATAGCGCGGCCCCTGGCCGAAAACGGCATCAACATCAAAGACATCGAAGTGCTGAAAGTCCGTGAAGGCGAAGGTGGAACAATTCGGCTGGCATTCGAGAGCGCCCAAATCGCCGCTCAGGCCGTCAAGATTCTCTCCTCGGCCGGTTTCACCGCACGGGAAAGGGATTGATCACCATGCTGGAACTCAAACAAGCGCGGGAGATCAAAGGTTCGGTTTGTTTGCCCCCATGCCCCGACTTATACTTTCTCAGCGCCTGTATTGCGATTGTCACCGGTACCGAAACGCATATTACCGCCGTTGGCGACAGTCCATTGGTGGCTTCGATCGAAAACCGTCTTGCCGGTCAGGCCGATTTTGTGCACGAAGAAGACAAGCGCATTATATGCCCCAAGAAAGAGAGCGATTCGACGACGATTGCGCTCCCTTATCCTGAATTACCTTATGCGGATTTAGTGGTTTTCATGCTGATGGGAGCGGGCAAAACCCTGGTATTCGAAGGCCTGCCGCAATCACGAATTGATCGATGGCGTCGATCGGCCGAAACGATTGGCGGCGGCATAGAAACGAATGTATCCGGTAACCGCGTTGCGCTTTATCAGGCCTCCAATAAGGATTTTTCCGTTCCCAAGGTACCAGTACCCCCCAATGCACTGCATTCGTATCTCGGTCTCGCGTTGGGTCGCCGAATGTCGGTGACGTTAAAAACCGAGTACCCTTTCACTTCACCGCTTCGCCACGTGCTCGCCGTATTCGGGCTCGAAGCCGCGGTACGAAGCAATACAACCGCCAAGGATGCCGATCCTTTGACCAAGCGTTTGAGATTTATGGGAGTGAAGCGGAAGGAGCAGACGGGCCCGGTCTATATCATTTCGGCGGATTTTTCGGTTAAACCGGAATCCCCCGTCCAAATCGAACTTCCGGGCGATCAAATTTTGGCAAGCACATTATTGGTAGCCAAATCGGTGGTACAGCGTGGCGCTCTGACTATCGAGAATGTTCCGCTTGAGTCGTGGGCTTCGGGCATGGTGAACCTCTTGCGCAAGATGGGCTGCAAGCCGGGAATGCAGGAGACGCGACGCGGTTCCTACGGGGCAATCGGCATGGTTCAACTTCAAGCATTCACCGTTCAAGGCCGAAAGACCGAATGTGTTCCGTTATTTCAGCATAGCGGCCACCTTCCCGCAATGGTGGTACTGTCATGCTTTGCAAAGGGTCAATCGGTATTTCGACGTTTGGAGTTGCTCCGGGACGACCGTCCCGACCCTATCGAGCAAATGCTGTATTGTGTTCGAATGCTGGGTGGAAGGCACGGCGAGATGCCCGACGGCATGGTGATCGATGCGGCGCACGCGTATGACGGCTTCGATCTGGAAGAAGAACTGCCCGCATCAATGGCGGCGGCTTGTGCCGCCGGTGCTCTGCGATGTACCGGAAAATCAACAATCGCCGACAGGTCTCTTTGCTACCGGTGGCCTTCATTTAAAAAGCTGCTTGATTCTATTTGCACGTATCGTTCATGAAGCCGGTGGAACCGCGACGATGATCGAAGATAGTACAAAGAGGATGACGTGAAAAAAATAAAGTCTTTCGGTGTCGTTGCATTCAAACGATCGGACCAGGTTCGTGACGCTCTGGCTCGCGTGCAGCTCTGGGCCAATTCTCGTCAGGTACCGGTTCTTTTCTTCCCTGATCACTACGAGCAAGTTCCCGCCGGAGGGCACGCCACGGCGGACGAAAATGAACTGCTACGGCACAGCGACGCCCTTATTTCGATCGGTGGTGACGGGACGTTCCTCGCGGTGGCGCATCTGACCAAACTTACCGATAAGCCGGTTATGGGGGTCAATCTGGGAAGAAGAGGGTTTCTAACCGATGTAGCCGTCGACAACATGGAAAGTCATTTCGATCGGATGCACACCGGGCGTTACAAAACCGGCAGCCGCATGGTTCTCGAGGCGCGTCTGGTACGGGAGGGGACGGAAGTAAAAGTTCTCCGCGCACTTAACGACATATTTGTAAACCGTGCTGAATTGCCCAAGCTCACCTCGGTGGCGGCTTGGTTCGGTGAGGACTTTATTACCGATTTTCAGGCCGACGGAATCATTGTAGCGACGCCGAGCGGCTCCACCGCTTATTCACTCGCGGCCGGCGGACCTATTGTCGAAACAAGTATGCGAGCTTTTCTCGTGACGCCCATCTGTCCGCACGCATTGACCGAACGGCCGATTCTCCTACCAGCCGATCGGCCCGTACGTTTGATAATCAGTCAGCGTAATCCCGACCTTATTCTCAGTGCCGACGGCCTTGAGTGGGTGCGGCTCCAGAGCGGCGACGAAATTACCATTACCAACGGCGGCGATCAAACCAATATCATCCAGCTTTCGGAGCGCTCCTGCTTCGAGCTGCTCCGCACGAAGCTCGCATGGGGTCAGGACTATCTCCAATGGAGGGACCAGCACGAATGATACGGGAAATTCGTATCAAAAACCTCGCCTTAATCGACGACCTCACCCTGGGGTTCGATGACGGTTTTACCGTGTTCACGGGCGAAACGGGGGTGGGAAAATCGATCCTTGTTGGAGCTATCGGGCTTCTTCTCGGCGAGCGGGCCTCTTCCGAATCGGTCAGGAAAGGATCCGATGAAGCACGGGTGATCGGCACGTTTGAATTGGTCGACATGCCGAAGCCTCTTCGGCTCGTTCTGGATCGAAACGAGATTCCCATTGACGAAAACAACCTTATCGTTCGCCGCACTGTTTCACGAAACGGACGCAATCGGGTGCATGTCAATCAGGTACCGGTACCGCTCGCTACGCTCAAAGCGATCGGCGATCACCTTGTCGATC